>NZ_JASCPM010000042.1:0-41062 GCF_029960215.1 Pseudomonas sp. PS01301
GGCAGAGCCCGCTCCCACAAGGGGCGGTGCAAACTCTGTGGGAGCGGGCTCTGCCCGCGAAGAGGCCAGTCCAGCCACAGCATTTGCATCCGACCTTGTGTGAGTAGACCTGCCACCTCATTCCTGCTTGGGCGGCGCCTGTTCATAGCGTGCGTTGAAAGCCTGCACGAAGCCGTTGCGCAGGATCTGCCAGAACGCCTGCAGCGGGCTGATGTCCTGGCGATGCACGTTACCGCTGAGTTCGACCCGGGTCGCGAACTGGTTCTGCGACTGGTTCTTGAGCACCGTCTCGGTCCCACCGACCACCGCCTCCCAGATCGAACGGAAGAAACCCTTGTCCTTGTTTTCCACGTCCTGCTGCCAGTTGAACACATCGACGTTGTGCAGCAACGGCTTGATGTAGCCACTCAGGCGGGCATTGTCGGCATCCGCCTCGATCACGATATCGCCCGTGCCGGCGTTGAAATCGAACTTGCCATAGGCACCGGAGAAGTCATTGAGCCGACGCAGCTCGATCCCGGTGGCGCGCAGGCGAAATTCGAAGTCTTCGAAGTTGCTGAACGGATCGAACGTGGCAGTGCTTTCCACCGGGGCCTGGCCGAACAGCTTGGCATGGCCTTCGAAACGCGCATCGCGCTTGCCTTCCAGGTCTTCCACATTGGTCAGGTTGTAGAGGCTGGCATTGACTTGGTTGGCGCTGATGTTGACCTGGGGTTTGGACGAGAAATTGCGGAAGCTGATCTTGCCGTCGTTGACCCGCACCTCGTTCAGGGTGATCGGCAGCAGCTTGTTCATCTGGTCGCGCCAGTCAGTACCGGCACCGGTCTGAGTGGCCTGTTTGTTGGCGCCACCGTCGACGAAGTTAAGCTCCGGGCGCAGGAATTCCACCCGTGCCACCACCGCGTGGTCGTACCACAGGGCGTGCCAGCTCACGGCGATGTCGATCACCGGCGCGTCGAGCAACGGTACCGGCACCTTGCCGCTGGTCTTGATGATCTGCAGGCCATTGATCTGATAGGCGCCGCGCCACCAGGCCAGGTCGACGTCGCTGACGCGGCCCTTGTATTCGCCCATGTCGGCGAGCTTGTCGTTGAGGTAGTCGCGCACCAGGTAGGGCAGGGCGATGTGCAGGGCGAGCACCAGTACAACCAGGCCGGTGAAGGTCCAGAGCGGCCAGCTGTAGCGACGTTTCATGGCAGAATCTCCCGAACGATGGTTAGCCATTGACTGTCCACAGTCTCATCCGTTCGCTGGACTCGCCCCCATCACGGGCTTAACCTTGGATTTTTCCTGCTGCAGCACAAGGACCTTTTCGCCATGAGCCGCATTTACGCCGACAACGCCCACTCCATCGGCAACACGCCGCTGGTGCAGATCAACCGCATCGGCCCGCGCGGGGTGACCCTGCTGGCCAAGATCGAGGGGCGCAACCCCGGCTACTCGGTCAAGTGCCGCATCGGCGCGAACATGATCTGGGACGCGGAAAGCTCCGGCAAGCTCAAGCCGGGCATGACCATCGTCGAGCCCACTTCGGGCAATACCGGCATTGGCCTGGCTTTCGTGGCCGCCGCGCGCGGCTACAAGCTGATGCTGACCATGCCTGCGTCCATGAGCCTGGAGCGGCGCAAGGTGCTTAAGGCGCTGGGTGCCGAACTGGTCCTGACCGAGCCGGCCAAGGGCATGAAGGGTGCCATCGAAAAGGCGGGCGAGATCGTTGCCAGCAACCCCGAGCTGTATTTCATGCCGCAGCAGTTCGACAACCCGGCCAACCCGGCCATCCATGAGAAGACCACCGGCCCGGAAATCTGGAACGACACCGACGGCGCCGTCGATGTGCTTGTAGCCGGCGTGGGGACCGGCGGGACCATCACCGGCATCTCGCGCTACATCAAGCAGGTTCAGGGCAAGTCGATCCTCAGCGTTGCGGTCGAGCCGCTGACCTCGCCAATCATCACCCAGGCCATGGCCGGCCAGGACATCACTCCCGCGCCACACAAGATCCAGGGCATCGGCGCCGGGTTCATTCCGAAGAACCTCGACCTGTCACTGGTGGATCGTGTCGAGCTGGTCAGCGACGACGAAGCCAAGGCCATGGCACGGCGCTTGATGCAGGAGGAAGGCATTCTCTGCGGCATTTCCTGCGGCGCCGCCATGGCAGCCGCCGCCAAGCTGGCGGAGAAGCCGGAAATGCAAGGCAAGACCATCGTGGTCATCCTGCCCGATTCGGGTGAGCGCTACCTGTCGAGCATGCTCTTCAGCGACCTGTTCACCGAGACTGAACTGCAAGCCTGACGCAGCGGCGTGCCTCACCGTAGGAGCGGTCTGCGGCCGCGAAGATCACGCCGCGATGCACCTGACCCACCGCGCGGATCTTTTCGCGGCCGATGACCGCTCCTACGGGCCTGCACCGGCTGTATGCCGACCGCTGCCCCGCGCCTTTCATTTCCAGCCGAGCCCCCAGGGTTTATCATGGCGCACTGCCCATTCGAGGATCCGCTCCATGACCCTTTCCTTCGCCGCCAAGGCTGCCGTGCTGTTGCTGTTCATCGGCAGCACGCTCTACGTGCACCTGCGGGGCAAGGCGCGTCTGCCGGTGCTGCGCCAGTTCGTCAACCATTCCGCTCTGTTCGCGCCCTATAACGCCTTGATGTACCTGTTTTCCAGCGTGCCGTCCAAACCCTATCTGGACCGCAGCAAATTCCCCGAGCTGGATGTGCTCAAGGACAACTGGCAGGTCATCCGTGACGAAGCCATGCACCTGTTCGACGAGGGTTACATCCGCGCCGCCGAGAAGAACAACGACGCCGGCTTCGGTTCGTTCTTCAAGAAAGGCTGGAAGCGTTTCTACCTCAAGTGGTACGACAAATCCCTGCCATCGGCCAACGCGCTGTGCCCCCGCACCGTGGAATTGGTCAACAGCATTCCCAACGTCAAGGGCGCCATGTTCGCGCTGCTGCCCGGCGGCAGCCATCTGAACCCACACCGCGATCCATTCGCCGGTTCGCTGCGCTATCACCTGGGCCTGTCGACGCCCAACTCCGATGCCTGCCGCATTTTCGTCGACGGCCAGGAATACGCCTGGCGCGATGGCGACGATGTGATGTTCGACGAGACCTACGTGCATTGGGTCAAGAACGAAACCGAACACACTCGGGTCATCCTGTTCTGTGACATCGAGCGGCCGCTGAGCAATCGCTTCATGGCGAGCCTCAACAAGCGCGTCAGCGCGTTCCTGGGGCGCGCCACCGCGCCGCAGAACCTGGACGACGAGCGCGTCGGCGGCATCAACCAGGCCTACGCCTGGAGCAAGACCTTCAGCGATCGCTTCAGCGGCAAGGTCAAGCAGTTCAAGCGCGCCAACCCCAAAGCCTACCGCGTCCTGCGCCCGGTGCTGGCGGTGGTTGTGCTGACCGCGTTGGGGTACTGGTTGTTTGGTTGATCCCAAGGGCTCCCACACCACCTGTGGGAGCGGTCTCTGCCCGCGAAGGCGTCAGTATAGGCAATACACCTCCCACCCCCTGTCACACCTTGTCCAACCTCCCCACCTGAGGATGCATACGATTCGCTTTTACAATCGAATCGTAAGGAAGTTCCATGCATCCTCCACTTTCTTTGCGGCCCCTGGCCGTGATGATTGCCCTGGCCACTGCCGGGGTGGCTCGAGCCGAGCCGATCGAATTGACCGCCCCGACCGTCCTCGATGAGGTGGTGGTCACAGCATCCGGCTTCGAGCAAAACGTGGAGGATGCACCGGCCTCCGTCACCATCATCACCGGCGACGAACTGCGCAAGAAATCCTACAACGACCTCGGTGATGCCGTACGCAACATCGAGGGTGTGATCGTCAACGGCAGCGCCAACGAGACCGACATCTCCATCCGCGGCATGCCACCGGACTACACCCTGATTCTGGTCGACGGCAAACGCCAGAGCAGCCGCGAAACTCGTGTCAACGGCAACCGCGGCTACGAGCAGAGCTTCGTGCCACCGGCCGAAGCCATCGAACGCATCGAAGTGGTCCGCGGCCCGATGTCTTCGCTATACGGCTCGGACGCCATCGGCGGCGTGATCAACATCATCACTCGCAAGGTCTCTCCCCAGTGGGGCGGCTCGGTGTCCTACGATTACGCGGCGCGCCAGCACAGCGATCAGGGCAACGCTCGTCAGACCCAGTTCTACCTCAACGGTCCACTGGTGGAGAAGTACCTGGGCGTGCAGGTCTGGGGCCGCTACCTCGACCGCCAGGCCGACGATGACGTGGAGGTCACCAACGGCTTTACCAAGGCCGACCACAAGGACCTCACCGCGCGCCTGGCCTTCACCCCCAACGAAGACCACGACATCCTTCTGGAAGGCGGCGCCACGCGCTTGAAGAACGGCGACGGCACCAGCGTCAACTGGGCCACCCGCGAGCAGGAAAACAACCGCGACCACTACTCACTCTCTCACCAGGGGCGCTGGGGCTGGGCGACGTCGGACGTGTCCCTGGCCTATGAAAAAGCCAGCCGCGAGGGCAAGGCCGCAGCCAATCAGCCGGAAATCCTGGGGCGCAAACCGGTGGTGGAAAACACCGTGTTCGATGCCAAGCTGGTCATCCCCACGGCCTACAACATCACCACCACCGGCCTGCAATGGAACCGAGCGCAATTGAGCGACTGGAACCAGGGCCTGATGGACCGCCGCAACTACGAGTTCTCGGTGACCCAAAAAGCCCTGTTCGCCGAAAACGAATGGTCGGTGACCGACGACTTCGCCTTGACCACCGGCGCCCGCGTCGACGAGCACGAGCAATACGGCACCCACGTCAGCCCGCGTCTCTATGGCGTCTGGCGTGCTACCCCGGACTGGACCTTCAAGGGCGGCGTAGCGCGCGGCTTCAAGGCCCCGGAGATTCGCGCCGTGGTGCCCGGTTACGCCACCATCCGCCGCAACACCTACGTGAACCTGGGCAACCCGGACCTGAAACCGGAAACCAGCACCAACTACGAACTGTCGGCGCTGTGGTCCAACCGCAATAACCTGTCGGCCGGCGCCACCGTGTTCCACAACGTGTTCAAGGACAAGCTGTCCACGGAAAACACGGCCCGCCGCTGGAACGGCTACATCGTCCAGGACCGCATCAACGTCGATGAAGCGACGATCACCGGTGCCGAGGTCAACGGCCGCTGGGACATCACTCGTGCCTTTGCCGTGAAGGGCAACTACACCTACACCGATTCGGAGCAGAAGAGCGGCAGCAACGCAGGCGCACCGCTGTCGCTGACACCCGAGCACAAGGCCAACGTCAGTGCCGACTGGACCCTGTCCGACCGCGCCCAGGCGTGGGCTTCGGTCAACTACTATGGCCAGGAATACGGCACCACCCTCAGTGGCGAACCGGCCCCGGCCTACACCACGGCCGACATCGGTGGCTCGTACGAGCTGACCCGCGACATCACCCTCAAGGCGGCGGTGTACAACCTGGCCGACAAACGTCTGGATGACGACACCTACGGCACGGTCAACTACGGTCGCACGTTCTGGATGGGCACCACGCTGCGCTTCTGACACGCCAAGGCTCTACCGGAAGGATCAGCCCGGCAGCCGCACCAGGGCCGCCAGCCCCGGTGTCCGGTTTTCCAGCACCAACTCGCCGCCATGGGCCTGCACGCAGGCGCGTGCGATCGCCAACCCCATGCCCAGGCCGCCACCGTGGCTGGGGTCGGCGCCGCCCTTGCCCAGTTGCACGAAGGGCTCGAACACCTGTTGCAGCCAGGCGGCGTCGATCCCCGGTCCGTGATCGCGAGTCTCGATGCATAGCCCGCCTGACGCTTCCCGGTACAGGCGCACCTGGGCATCACCGCCATGGCGCAAGGCATTGTCGATCAGGTTGGTCAGCGCCCGCTTGAGGGCCAGTGGTCGACAGCGGCAGGCCACCGGCGCTGAGCCTGGCCAGTCGATGGGCGTGCCCAGGGTCTGGTAGCGTCGAGCGAGATCGCTCAGCAAGTCACTCAGCGAAACCTCGACGGTGGCCTCCTGCACCGCATCGCCGCGCACGAAGTCCAGGGTTTCGCTGACCATGGCGCGCAACTCGTCGAGGCTGTCGAGCATGTCCTGGCGCAGCTCGGGGTCTTCGAGCAACTCCACCTGCAAACGCAGCTCGGTGATGGGCGTATTGAGGTCGTGGCTCAGCGCGGCCAGCATGCGCGTGCGGCCCTCGACATGGCGGGCGATACGCTCCTGCATCACATTGAACGCCAGGGTCAGTTCCTGTGCCTCGCGCGGGCCCGACAACGGCAGCGGGGCGATCCATTCGCCCCGGCTGACGCGTTCGGTAGCCAGTGCCAGACGCTTGACCGGCGCGACGACGCGGCGCATGAAAAAAATCACGATCAGCAGCACCGGGATGGTACTGACCGGCACGCTGTAGGCCAGCAGTCGGCCCCATTCATAGGCACCGGCAGGTGCCTGCTCGGCGTTGAGCTGGGTGCCGTCGGGCAGGCTCATCGAGCTGCGCAGGCGCAGGGCCTGCCAACCGGCGCGTTTGAACAGGTGCTCGCGGGCCGGCCCGCCGCTGCTGCGTTCCAACTGCAGGACAACCACCACTTGGTCGGCAAGCACCAGACGCTGACGCACGGCTGTGGCCAGGCGTCGCTCTTCGGTGTGCATGGCAAAAGGCTGGACCTGGGCTGCGGAAGCCACCCAGAAGCGCGCGTCGGCAGTGCCCATGGCGTCGAGCAGGCGCCGGGCGTCGGCCGCCGGCAGATCGCGCGCCGCTTGATAGGCCGTAGCCAGACGCTCGACCACCAAGGTGCGTGACAGCGGGTGTACCAGCGATCCGGTACGTTGCAGCAACAGCATCGCGATGAGGTTGGACGCCAGCAGCGCCAGCAGCAACAGCACACCCAATTGCCGGGTCATGGTCCGTGGCCAGGCCCGGCGCAGCCCCTTCATGCCGGGTACTGAACGACGTTCGCCGCCAGGCGGTAGCCACCACCCCACACGGTCTGCAACAGCATCGGCTGCAAGGCGCTGTCGGCCAGCTTGCGGCGCAGACGGCTGATCTGCCGATCGATGGCGCGATCGAACAGATCGCTGCCCGGCCGCGAGGTCAGCTCGATCAAGCGCTCGCGACCCAGTACGGTATTGGGGTGCTCGAGAAACACTTCCAGCAAGCGGCCTTCCACGGTGCTCAGACGCACCTGGCTCTGGTCGGAACGGGTCAGCGTGTTGCAGCCGCTGCGAAAGCTCAGGTCGGCGAACTCGAAACGACGCAAGGGGGCGGGCAGCACTGACATGGCTTCGCCGGGCGTGCCGCGCCTGCGCAGTACGCTGTGGATGCGCGCCACCAGTTCGCGCGGTTCGAACGGCTTGATCACGTAGTCGTCGGCACCGGCATCCAGCCCCTGGACACGGTCGGCGCAGGCGTCGCGTGCGGTCAGCAGAATCACCGCGGCCGCCGACTTGTGCGCCAGCGCGCGACACAGCTCGAATCCATCGCCATCGGGCAGCATGACGTCGAGAATCAGCACGTCGAACACGTCATGCTTGAGCAGCGCCCACATGCCCGCCGCGTCCTCGGTGGTGCGGACGTCGAAACCGAAACGGCGCAGGTAGATGGCCAGCGGCTCACGGATCTTGCGGTGGTCATCGACCACCAGCAGACGAGGAGGGGAAGGATTCATGATGGCTGCGTTCGCGGATGATTCTCATTCGGAACGCGATCTTACAGCAAGCTCGATAACCGTGCAGCAGCACCGGACGGGGGCGGCGGGCGCCGACCCCGTCCGGCCGGTGTCACGCCTGAGCGTTCTTGAACGCCAGACGGAACCGGTGCAGCAACGGCTCGGTGTAGCCGCTGGGTTGCTCACAGCCCTGGAAGACCAGCGCACTGGCGGCCGTGAACGCCACCGAGTTCTGGAAGTCGGCCGCCATCGGGCGGTACGACGGATCCCCGGCATTCTGCTGATCCACCACGCGGGCCATGCGCTCCAGGGTTTCGACGATCTGCTCGCGGCTGACCACGCCGTGGGTCAGCCAGTTGGCCATGTGCTGGCTGGAGATGCGCAGGGTCGCGCGGTCTTCCATCAGCCCGACGTCGTGAATGTCCGGTACCTTGGAGCAACCGATGCCCTGTTCCACCCAGCGCACCACGTAGCCCAGCAAGCCCTGGGCATTGTTGTCCAGTTCCTGACGGATCTCCTCGGCGCTCCACTGTGCATTGGCCACCACCGGGATGGTCAACAGGTTGTCCAGCAGCGCATCGTGCTCGGCCTTGGCGTCGATCTGCTCCAACGTCTGCTGCACTTCGCTGACATTGACCTGGTGGTAATGCAGTGCATGCAAAGTGGCTGCGGTGGGCGAGGGGACCCAGGCAGTATTGGCACCGGCTTTGGGATGACCGATCTTTTGCACCAGCATGTCGGCCATCAGGTCGGGCATGGCCCACATGCCCTTGCCGATCTGCGCCTTGCCGCGCAGGCCGCAGGCCAGGCCGGTGAGCATGTTGTTGCGCTCGTACGCCGCAATCCAGGCGCTGCCTTTCATGTCGCCCTTGCGCATCATCGGGCCGGCCTGCATGGCGCTGTGGATCTCATCGCCGGTGCGGTCGAGGAAGCCGGTGTTGATGAACGCCACGCGGGTCGATGCAGCGCCGATACAGGCCGCCAGGTTCACCGAAGTGCGGCGTTCCTCGTCCATGATGCCGATCTTCAGGGTATTGCGCGAAAGGTTGAGCAGGTCCTCGATGGCGGCGAACAACTTGTCCGCGAAGGCCACCTCGGCCGGGCCGTGCATCTTCGGCTTGACGATGTACAGGCTGCCCGTGCGGGAGTTGCTTCGACGTTCCAGGTCATACAGCCCGATCAGGCTGGTGATCACGCCGTCGAGAATGCCCTCGGGGATCTCCCGGCCTTCATCGTCGAGGATCGCTGGATTGGTCATCAGGTGGCCGACGTTGCGGATCAACAGCAGCGAACGGCCATGCAGGGTCAACTCGCCGCCTGTTGGCGTGTGGTACTGGCGATCCGGATTGAGGCGGCGGGTGATGCGCTGGCCGCCTTTCTCCAATTCCTCGGTGAGATCGCCACGCATCAGGCCCAGCCAGTTGCGGTAGATCGCCACCTTGTCACTGGCATCCACCGCCGCTACCGAGTCTTCACAGTCGATAATGGTCGACAGGGCCGCCTCGAGCAGCAGGTCTTTCACACCTGCAGCGTCGGTACGGCCGATGGGCGAGGTGGGGTCGATCTGAATCTCGATGTGCAGCCCGTGGTGCTTGAGCAACACCGCAACCGGCTGTTGCGCGTCGCCCTGAAAGCCGACGAATTGACTCGGATCGGCCAGTCCGGTCACGCCGCCATCGGCCAGGCTCACCTGCAACTGGCCTGCTTCGATACGATAGCCGTTGGCGTCGCGGTGCGAACCCTTGGCCAGCGGGGTGCTCTGGTCGAGCAGGTCGCGGGCGAAGGCGATCACGCGGTCGCCGCGAACCTGATTGTAGCCCTGGCCCTTGGCCGCGCCGTCGCTTTCCGGAATGGCGTCGGTGCCGTACAGCGCGTCGTACAAGGAGCCCCAGCGGGCATTGGCGGCGTTCAGGGCGTAACGGGCATTGGTCGACGGAACTACCAACTGCGGACCGGCCACCAGGGCGATTTCGTCATCGACATCGCGGGTGCTGATTTCCACGCGGTCTGGCTGGGCCACCAGGTAGCCGATGGCGCGCAGGAAGCTGCGGTAGGCGGCCGGATCCTGAATCGGTCCGGGGTGCGCACGGTGCCACTTGTCCAGTTCGGTCTGCAAGCGGTCGCGTTCGGCCAGCAACAAGCGGTTCTGCGGTGCGAACTCGTGAACCAGGGCGTCGAAACCGGTCCAGAACGCTTCGGATTCCAACCCGCTGCCAGGCAGCACTTCGTTCTCGATGAAATCGTACAGGGTGGCGTCGACTTGCAGACGCTGGGCTCTCATGCGGTGCTTCATTGCGGTCTCCTTGGATACGGGGAAGGAATTCAGGCCAGGGCGGCAGCGCCGGCCTTGGCGATCTGGGCATCTTCAGCGGGCTTGACCCCGGACACGCCGACCGCGCCGATGACCTGGCCTTCGTGGATCAGCGGCACGGCGCCTTCCAAACACGTCATCAGATTACCGGACAGGAACGCGGTCCGCCCGTTGTTGACCATCTCTTCGAACACCACCGATTCCTTGCGCCCCAACGCCGAAGTGCGTGCCTTGCCCGGTGCGATGTAGGCCGTGCTGGCGGCGGCGCCGTCCAGCCGTTCGAACGCTAGCAGGTGACCGCCGTCGTCGACCACGGCAATGCCCACCGCCCAGTTGTTCTTCTGCGCTTCGGCGCGGGCAGCGGCGAGGATGCGGGTGACGTCTTCCTGGCCAAGAATCGCTTTGCTTTGCATGTGCTTCTCCAGTGCTGTTGTCGAGGGGTTCAAATAGCAATGTGTCAAAAGTGGGTGTCAATCGGCCATGGCCTGTTCCACCAGTTCGATCCAGTGCCGCACCGGGGTGCGTGCGGCCCCGTCCAGATGATTCTGGCAACCGATGTTGGCGGTGGCGATCACTTGCGGCGCACCGCTTTCCAAGGCGTTCAGGCGGTTGTCGCGTAGTTGCCGCGACAACACCGGCTGGGTCACCGAATAGGTGCCGGCCGAACCGCAGCACAGGTGGCCGTCCGGCACATCGGTCAAATGAAAGCCCAAGCGTCGCAATAGCTGTTCGGTCACGCCACCCAGCTTCTGCGCGTGCTGCAAGGTGCATGGGCAGTGGAAGGCCATGCGCAGGTCGGTGTGAACGGCCAATCGCTCCACCGGCTCGTCGCGCAACACCTCGACCAGGTCCTTGGCCAGCCGGCTGACTGTCTGGGCCTTGGTCGCGTAGGCCGGATCCTGTTCCAGCAGGTGCCCGTAATCCTTGATGAAAGCGCCGCAGCCACTGGCGGTCTGCACGATGGCTTCGGCGCCTGCTTCGATCGCCGGCCACCAGGCGTCGATGTTGTGCCGCGCTCGCTGCAGGCCGCGCGCTTGATCATCCAGGTGGTAGTCCACCGCACCGCAGCAGCCGGCCTGACGAACCGCCGTGACGCTGATGCCCAGCCGGTCCAGCACGCGCGCGGCGGCGGCATTGGTATTGGGCGACAGTCCCGGCTGTACGCAACCTTCGAGCATCAGCACGCGACGTGCGTGTTGCGTGGCAGGGCGGGCCACGGCCGCGTGGACCTGGCGCGGCAGTTTGTCCTTGAGGCGTTGCGGTAGCAGTGGGCGAAAGGTCTGGCCCAGCTGGATCAACGCCTTGAATGCGCTCGGGTGGGGGGCCAGTGCACGCAGACCGCCGCGCAGCCAGCGTTGTTCCACAGGCCGCGGCACCGCCTGGTCCACCACTGCGCGACCGATGTCCAGCAGGTTGTGGTAGTCCACCCCCGAGGGGCAGGTGGATTCGCAGTTGCGGCAGCTCAGGCAGCGATCCAGATGCTGCTGCGTGTGCGCCGTCACTTCGTGGCCTTCGAGCACTTGCTTGATCAGGTAGATGCGTCCGCGCGGCCCGTCCAGCTCGTCACCCAGCAATTGATAGGTGGGGCAGGTTGCATTGCAGAAGCCACAGTGCACGCAACTGCGCAGAATGCGTTCGGCTTCCTCGGCGCGTGGCAGCAAACGGGCCTGATCACTCAATTGGGTCTGCATGGTTCAGGACTCCTGTTTCACAGCTGCGCGTAGAGGCGGCCGGGGTTGAAGATGCCTTGCGGGTCCAGCTGCGTCTTGAGCTGGCGGTGATAGCGCAGCAGCAAGTCGGGCAGGGGCTGGAACGGTTCGGGGGTGGTCCCGGCGGTGTAGCAGGCGACATGCCCGCCGACCGCCTCGACCACTTGCCGGATCGACGCGGCGCTGGCGCTGGATTTCAGCCAGCGCTGAGCGCCGCCCCAGTCGATCAATTGCTCGCCGGGCAGATCGAGGATGCCGGTGTTGTTGGGCAACGACAGGCGCCAGAGCGCTTCGGGCTGGGCGAAGAAGGGCAGGCGATGCTCGTTCAGGTCATCCCAGAACACCGAGTCGATGGGCTCGCCGCCGATGCGTTCATGGGCAGCAGCCACCGATCCCTCGCCGCCTTCCAGGCGCAGGTAAAGCGCCTCATCGCTGTGGCATGCAGCACTGATCGGCATTGGCTGCTGGCCCCACTCGGCGAGCTTGAGCAAGGCGCGCTCGGCATCGCAGGCCAGCTTGATGCTGAAACAGGCGCGCGGTTTGGGCAGCACCTTGAGCGACACTTCAGTCAGCACACCCAGGGTGCCGAAACTGCCGGTCAACAGTCGCGACAGGTCATAACCGGCGACGTTCTTCATCACCTCACCGCCAAAACGCAAGTGCTTGCCCTGGCCGGTAATCACCCGCGTGCCTAGCACATAGTCGCGGGCCGAACCGGCCCATGGCCGTCGCGGTCCGGACAGTCCGGCAGCGACCGTGCCGCCCAGGGTGGCCTGCTCGCCATAGGCCGGTGGCTCGAACGGCAGCATCTGTCCCGCCTGCTCGACGGCGGCCCGCAGAGTCTGCAAAGGCGTACCGGCGCGTGCGGTGATCACCAGCTCAGTGGGGTCGTAGCTGACGATGCCACAATGCACGCGGGTATCGAGCCGCTCACCGGCACCAATGCGGCCCAGGAACGCCTTGCTGTCACTGCCCTGGATGCACAGCGGACGGTCGTCGGCCAGGGCCTGTCGCACCTGATCCAGCAGTTGCTCGCTGGCGTCGAAATCGCGGTCGGCCATCAGAAGCGCTCCAGCTCGGGGAATGGCAGTTGCCCATGGTGGATATGCATGGCGCCGAATTCGGCGCAGCGCTGCAGGGTCGGAATGTTCTTGCCGGGGTTGAGCAGGCGATCGGGGTCGAACGCGGCTTTCACGGCATGGAACAGGGTGAGCTCGTCACTGTTGAACTGCGCACACATCTGGTTGATTTTCTCGCGGCCCACGCCGTGCTCGCCGGTGATGCTGCCACCCACCGCCACGCACAACTCCAGAATCTTCCCACCCAACGCCTCGGCGCGTTCGAGCTCGCCCGGCTGGTTGGCATCGAACAGGATCAGCGGATGCATGTTGCCGTCCCCGGCATGAAATACGTTGGCCACGCGCAGATCGTACTGCTCGGACAGTTCGGTGATGCCCTTGAGCACGCCCGGCAGGGCGCGGCGCGGTATGGTGCCGTCCATGCAGTAGTAATCGGGCGAGAGCCGACCGACCGCCGGGAAGGCGTTCTTGCGGCCGGCCCAGAAGCGCAGGCGTTCGGCTTCGTCCCGGGCCTGGCGCACCTCGGTCGCACCGGCCTCGGTCAACACCTGGTAGACGCGCTGGCAATCGTCATGCACATCGGCTTCCACGCCATCGAGTTCGCACAGCAGAATCGCCTCGGCGTCCACCGGGTAGCCCGCGTGAATGAAGTCCTCGGCGGCGCGAATGGCCAGGTTGTCCATCATTTCCAGACCACCGGGAATGATCCCTGCCGCGATGATATCGGCGACCGCCGCGCCGGCTTTTTCCACCGAGTCGAAACTGGCCAGCAACACCTTGGCCACCTGCGGCTTGGGCAACAGCTTGACGGTAACCTCGGTGATGATGCCCAGCATGCCCTCCGAGCCGGTGAACAGGGCCAGCAGGTCGAAGCCAGGCGAGTCGAGGGCATCGCTGCCCAAGGTCAGGCGCTCACCCTCGATGGTGAGCATCTGCACCTTGAGCAGGTTGTGCACGGTCAAGCCGTATTTGAGGCAATGCACACCACCGGCGTTTTCCGCGACGTTGCCGCCGATCGAACAGGCGATCTGTGACGAAGGATCCGGGGCGTAGTACAGACCATACGGTGCCGCCGCCTGGGAGATCGCCAGGTTGCGCACACCCGGCTGCACCCGTGCCGAACGCTTGACCGGATCGATGTCGAGAATCTGCTTGAAGCGCGCCATGACCAGCAGCACACCTTGTTCCAGCGGCAACGCCCCGCCGGACAGCCCGGTGCCCGCACCGCGTGCAACCACCGGTACCTTTCGCTCGTGACACAGCTTGAGCAACACCTCCACCTGTTCGAGCCGCTCGGGCAATACCACCAGCAGCGGTACGCTGCGATAAGCGCTCAGGCCATCACACTCGTAGGGGCGAAGGTCTTCGGCACGGTGCAGCACGGTCAGGTCAGGGAGTTGTGCGTGCAATGCCTGCACCAGAGCGGTTTTGTCCACCTTGGGCAGGACGCCGTCGATGCGTTCGTCGTAGAGGATGTTCATGGGCGCAGGTCACCGGCTTGTCGTTCTTATGCGCTCAACAGTGGTCGCAAACCACATGCCTGTCTACGCCTGGAACCACTGGTAGGACCAGTTCTTTTCACCTCGGGGCTTCTCTCGGTGCCTCTACTGGCTTATTTTCAGGGTCTCGCCGACAGTTCCCGGGGAATCCCGGGCAATGGTCCTACCAGCAGGCATGATATGCACAACAAACCTCAGATTGCCGATGTCGTGTGCGAGCGCATCGAGCGGCTTATCGTCGACGGCGTTCTCAAGACTGGCCAGCCTTTGCCATCGGAGCGGCGCCTGGTGGAAAAGCTCGGGGTATCACGTAATGCACTGCGCGAAGGCCTCAAGCTGTTGCGCGCCCGCGGCATCATCGCCACCGAGCAGGGCCGCGGTTCGTTCGTAGCGTCCTTGTCGCCGGCCAACGATGCCACGCCCTTGATGCACCTGTTCAGCTCCCAGCCGCGAACGCTTTACGATCTGTTCGAAGTGCGCTCGCTGCTCGAAGGCGAGTCGGCCCGGCTGGCTGCGCTGCGCGGTACCCAGGCCGATTTCGTGCTGATCGAACGCAGCTATCAGGCGCTGTTGGCGGCCCACGACCAGCCGCTGGACGCCACACGGCACGCCCACCTGGACCATGCCTTTCACTTGGCCATCTGCGATGCCTCGCACAATCCGGTGCTGGTGCAGACCCTGCGCTCGCTGACCGACCTGCTGCTCAACTCGGTGTTCGCCTGCGTGAACAACCTGTACCACCGCCAGCCGCAGAAACAACAGATCGACAAGCAGCACGCCAGGCTCTACACCGCCGTGATCAATCGTCAGCCCGAGCAGGCGCGCAAGGCAGCCGTCGCGCACATCGAAAGTATTTGCGCGAATCTGCGCGAGATCGAAGGAGAGGAGCAGCGTCTGGTCAGGGCGACGATGCGCCTGGAGGGGTGGGCCTGAAGCGCCGGACTAGGCGTTCTTCAGGCACTTGAGGTTGGCGAAGTCCTCGCGCAGCTCACCCAGCTTCCGCTCGATACGCGTGCGCTGTTCCGGTGTACTGTCGGCGGCCAGCCCCACCATCAGGTCGATGGCCGCCTGCTCGGTGCGTGCATAGGCAACTTTATATTGCGGGGTCCATACCGTTTCACGCTGCTGCAGTAATTGCGCGATGCGTGCCGGGAATTCGGCGGATTGACGTTGCTGCAGGGCGGCCAGCAACTGGTTCTGCCAATGTTCGCGGTTGTCGATCCATTCACGGTTCTGCGCACCCAGACTCTGCGACCAGGCCTGCACCCGTTGCTGCTGCTCGTCGGTGAGGTTGCCGAACCATGGGGTGAGACGCTTGCTCATGCGTTTGGCGCGCTCGTCGATCTGCGCCTGCAACGGCGGCTCCACGTATTCCTTGCGGCGCTTGGCCAAATCGTCGCTCAGCGACTGCTGCAACGCGCGGACCTGATTGTCATCCAGACCTTGCAGCAACTCCACCGCCGATGGCGTGACTTGCACAGCAATCGCCGAGATCGCCTGTTTCGCCTCGGCCGTGCGTTCGCGCAGCGCCGGCGCCGTCACCTGCTGCTCGGCGACCATGCGCTGGACCTTGTCCAGCCACTGCAGGTTGTCGGCCAGTTGCGTGGTGCAGTGCCAGCGCAGGTGCTCCTTGAGGCGCTCGTCGAACCAGCTCTTCTGCTCGCGATTCATGTCCAGGTAGTCGTTCATCGACCAGGGAATGATCACATCCAGATTGCGGTAGGCCAGATCCACCCGCGTGCAGCCACCGAACAGCAGACACAGGCCCAGCAGCATCCAGCAGTGCAACAGGCGACGAGACAGAAGATTCATGGCGGCGGTCCGTGCGATGGCGTTGTTGTGGTTATAGAGCCATGCCGGTGCGTGCGGTTCAGCACGATGTGGAAAAACCCGAGGTCAGAAAAACGCGTGCTGGGCCTTGAGCATGAACATACTGTCGCACTGGCCATTCTGACCGGAGTAAGCGGCGCAATTGGCCCCGCTCAGGTCCGAACCGCTGTAGATGAAATCCAGATCGAAACTGCCGATGGGCCGTGACATCTGCAGCGACCAGTCATTGAAGGCGCGTACTTCCTGCCCTTCGCCGATGGTGAAGGGAGTCGAGAGCTGATGGTTGCTGACTTTCATGGTAAAGCCCACATCCAGCAGTGGCAGGCCACCGAGGTCGGCGAACAACGTGCTGTTCTGGCCGTCGGGCGTATTGTTGAACGCAGCACCGAAGCGCCGGTCCAGCACCCGCAGACCGGCATAGAGCGCATGGGTGGAGGGCGCATCCACTTCCGGATAGCTGTACTGGATCACGCCGACTTCATAACCCAGGGAGTTGTCGAACGGATGCTTGTAGCCCAGGTAGGAGTCGACTTCCAGATTGCTGGAAGAGGCCAACCCCATGTTGGGCGACCACTGGCCGAAATACACCCCACTGTCGTGGGTCAGATCCAGTCCGCCGTGGAACGAACTGCCGGTACTGGGCTGGACCAGGCCCGCAGCCATGCTGCGCGACGGTGTGGTGCCGAGCTTGAGGTTGAAATCGCCGATGTCACGCTGGATGACCTGGGCGTAGAGAGAAGGGTGGACCGCAAGTCCGGCTATCAATAACCAGCTGGGTCTGAGCATGCCTACCTCCAGTAAGCCTGGACGGCCCGATCTAGAAGGCTGCAAGCATACCGCTCAAGGGCGATGCGAGGCTGCCATTCGTCGATTCGAGGGGACAAGGGTGATGCGGGGAGAAAGAGGATGCGGAAGTTTTGCCCGGCGCGGCGGCCGGGCTGCAAACTTACTTCTTGCCCAGGCTGATGTGCTTGGACGGGGTGAAGGTCTGGCCGCTCACGCCCTTGGCAATCTGCTGGATCTCGCCACCGGACTTGAGAAACGCGGCGATCTGTTCGTTGATCGATTCGCTGGTTTCAACGGCGGGGGCGGGCTTGACTTTGCTGTTGGATGCTTTAACGCGCATGGCTGCCATTAACCTGTCAAAAATTAATATGGCCAGGCATTGTACATGATTTATCCATTCCCGGCTGACCGCACGGACCAGTGGTGCCGATCGATGCCGCCGCAGCCCTTTGAAATCAAGGATCTGGCGCACCAACTACCTCGGCGCCAACGGCGCATCGGACGCCTTGCGCAGCGAGCCGAAGGGTTCTCGGGTAGAATGCCCAGCCAGGTGACGAGGAATATTCGAAATGGCTTTAGTCGGGCGCTACAACGCATTGCAAGTGGTTAAACACACGGACTTCGGTCTGTACCTGGATGGCGGCGCGGACGGCGAGATCCTGCTGCCCAACCGCTACATCCCCAAGGATATTCCCAGCGAAGACGAAGACTGGCTGAACGTCTTCGTGTACCTGGACAGCGAAGACAAGCTGCTGGCCACCACCGAAAAGCCCAAGGTGCAGGTCGGCGAGTTCGCCAGTCTCAAGGTCGTTGAAATCAACAGCATCGGGGTCTTCCTCGACTGGGGCCTGCCCAAGGACCTGCTCCTGCCGTTTTCCGAAGAAAAGCGCCAGATGAAAGCCGGCGAGTACTGCGTCGTGCACGTGTACCTGGACAAGCGCACCCGCCGCATCACCGCCACCGCGCGCCTGGACCGCTATCTGGACAAAGTGCCGCCGGCCTATCAGGTGGGTCAGGAAGTCGATCTGCTGGTGGCCGAAGAAACCGACATGGGTTTCAAGGCCATCATCAACAACGCCCACTGGGGCTTGATCCACAAGAACGAAGTGTTCAAGTTCCTGCGCTCGGGCAAGCAGGAGAAGGGCTACATCAAGGAACTGCGCAACGACGGCAAGATCGCCCTGAGCCTGCAGCCGGTCGGTGCCCAGCTGGCCAGCAGCCTGAACGCCCAGATCCTCGACAAGCTGCGCGCCAACCAGGGCACGCTGCCGGTCAGCGACAAGAGCGATCCGCAACTGATCAGCGACCTGTTCGGCGTCAGCAAGGGCAACTTCAAGAAAGCCATCGGCGCCCTGTACAAGGACGGCCAGATCGTCATCCACGCCGACCGCATCGAACTGGTCTGATGCCCGTTGCGCAGCCCGCTGTCAGGGCTGCAGGAACGGCGCGAAGCCGACGCCGCTGCCAGCGGGGCGTACGTCCTTGAGAAACGAATCCTTGTCGGCGCTCAGCTCCAGGCTGACGGTCGACTTGCGCTTGCCAGCGTTGCGCACCACCAGGCCTTCGATGTGCTCGCGCAGGAAGGCGGTCGTCACTTTCACGTGCAGCAGCTGATCGCTGGCAGGGGTGTGCAGCAGCAGGTGAATCCATTCGTACTGGCCGATCTGCAGGCGGGCCACCGGAATGTCGAACCACCAGATGTTGCGCTTTGGGTCCAGCAAGGCGAAATGGCAGTTGTTGACGCCGAGCACCGCGCCACCCAGTTCCTTGTTGCGACGGGCGATGGCTTGAGGTTTGTCGAGTTTCATGAAAATTCCTACTGGTATGACGCTTCGGCACTGACCGAATCCGACCGGCATTCTGCGGGCAAATCGCTGGAACATAAAGCTCCGACCAACCGCCGGTGTCTGCCAGATGACCGCGGCGTCTTTTGCCGCGCAAAATAATTTGAAACTCTGGCGACCCGACGTCGGTCAATTCTTGTGTCGAGACAAGACATTCCTAAATGACCAGGAGACTTATCATGAGCGGCACTTCAGACAAGATCAAAGGCGTGGCCAACGAAGCCGTTGGTAACATCAAGCAAGGCGTCGGCAAGGTCACCGGTAACGAAGAACTGCAGGTCAAAGGCGCAGTTCAAGAGAAGAAAGGCGAAGCACAGCAAGTCGAAGGCGACGTGAAAAACGCCGTCAAAGACACTGTGAAAAAACCCTGAAGTAGAGTGTTCTCTGCTTGAATGAGGTTTACCAACGGTCATCTATCGATGGCCGTTGTGCTATTGGGCAGACACGGACGTACATACTCTGACTGTCGTTTTTCCTGCGGCTTTGCGGTAGAAAGCCGGCTCTGAGCTGCCGGGCCGCAACACGCCTTGCTGCAGTTGCCTGATCCAATCATGTTCTGCACCCACCCAGGCGGCGTATTCGAAGGTTGAGTGGCGCAAGGAGACGCTATGTTATTTCCCCACATGCATAACCTGCCTTTCATGAAGGTCATGGTTCGCACAGTCAAGGAATTCGTCGACGACGAAATGCCGACCTATGCTTCGGCGCTGGCTTACCAGATGCTGTTTTCCCTGTTCCCCTTTCTGCTGTTCCTGATCGCCCTGATCGGTTTCCTGCATTTACCCGATTTCTTTACCTGGATGCGCCTGCAAGCCGATCTGGTCCTGCCGCCCCAGGCGCTGGAACAGGTCAATCCGGTCATCGACCAGTTGCAGCAGTCCAAGGGCGGCTTGCTTTCCATCGGTATCGTGGTTGCGCTGTGGACCGCCTCGGCAGGTGTGCGCCTGACCATGAGCGCCATGAACGCCGCCTACGATGTGGTCGAGGAGCGTCCGGCCTGGAAGCGCATTCCGCTCTCGATTTTCTACACCATCGGCTTGGCCGGCATGCTGTTGTGCGTGGCGGCCCTGATGGTCACCGGTCCGCAGGTCATGCAGTGGCTGGCCGGCCAGATCGGCATGGAAGACTTCATCGTCACCCTGTGGACTATCCTGCGCTGGCCGCTGATCGTTATCCTGCTGATGATCGCCGTGGCAGTGATCTACTACGTGATGCCTGACGTGAAGCAGGAATTCCGTTTCATCACGCCAGGCTCGATGCTCGCGGTGGTGGTCTGGATCGTCGCCTCGCTGGGCTTTGCCTATTACGTGAAGACCTTCGCTGACTACAACGCCATGTACGGCAGCATCGGCGCGATCATCGTGTTGCTCCTGTATTTCTATATCTCTTCGGCCGTGCTGTTGCTGGGCGCCGAGATGAATGCGGTGATCGAACACATGTCGGCCGAGGGCAAGGACAAGGGCGCCAAGGACCCGGATGAACAGGCTCCGGCGGTGGACCAGACGGCCACCCAGCCCAGTGGTGAAAAGGACTTGCGCCCGGAACCTGCCAGACCGTCCACAGTGGTTCCTCGCCCGCAACCCTGAGTCGACGCTGTCAGGCGGTGGCCGCCTCGGCCCTCACCAGGGCCAGCAAGTCCTTGCTGGCCCTGTAGCGTTCCAGGCGTTGGGCCAACTCGGATGGCAGCGTGACAGCCTCCTCGAAGCCAGCTTGTCGATAGTAATCGTGCAGCTCAGGTGCGCAGAACAACCATACCGGTCCACCCAGCGCGGCTTGAGCCCCATTGAGCAGACCTCGGCCGTAGCCCCTGTTGCGATGCTCGATTGCCACGTGAAGCCCGGTCAGCCAATGACCGCCGGATATCGGCATGAAGTTCGCCCCCGCGATGATCTCGCTGTCCCGTGCCACCCACCAGCGCGCATTCCCCACACTGCGCATGCGACTTCGTTGCAGCTTGTAGAACTTGTCCAGCAGCGGTCTTGCCTGGGGCAGTAATTCGATGAATTCCACGCAAATGTGTCCTGCTGTTACCAAAGTGTCGGGTTTGCCCAATCGCGGGAAAAATTGCTTCGTGACGGCACCGACGCTGTAGTAAGGTCCGGGCCTCTTTTTTATGACGGAGATGCGCTGTGCAGCAGCCGATTCGCAATCCACTCTATCTGGCCGGCCTGATCACGCCCCTTTGGCTGGCCATCGCGCTTATCGTGGCCGGCAGCCTGTATCCGGGGTACAGCCATGTCAATCTGGCCATGGGCTTGCTGGGCGCCATCGATGCGCCCACCCACGCGCTCTGGCCCTGGTTCGCTCACTTCCCGCTGGGTGTGTTGTTGATCGCGTTCGGCATTGGCCTGTACATGCGTCATGCCCATCTGCGGCTGGCGCGTCTGAGCGCTTCGCTGGTCATTGTGCACGGTCTTGCCAGCCTGGCTGCCGGCTACTTTTCCTGTGATAACGGCTGTTCGCTGGAATACCCGTCGATGCAGCAGAACCTGCACACCATCGCCAGCGTGATCATGTCCGCGAGCTTGTTGCTGGCCAGTGCATTGTGGATTTTCGTGGCACGCCGCGAAGGCCGCAAGGGGCTTGTCTGGCTGTCCCTGGTGTGCAGCCTGTTCGCTCTGGGCTGCCTGCCGTGGATGGCAGCTGCCATGGACGTCGGTCGTGGTTTCGGGCTGTTCCAGCGGGTCAATTACTTTGCCTCGCTGTTGTGGATCGCCGGGCTGGCCTGGGCGCTGTTCAAGGACGACCGCAGCGGGCAGCTCTGAACGGCTCAGGTCATCATGGCTCAAGTCATCAAGGTGATCCAGATGGCCGCAGCGCCGATCAGTGTGACCATGCTGCCCAGGCCGAGCACCCCGGTCACGTCGGCCGGAAAGCATGCACGACTGATCCCTTCGACACGGCAGCGGTAACGGCGCCGCTGGCTCATCCAGATCGCCAGCGCCGCCATCAGCGTCAGGGCAATCAGGGCCCCGGCAAAACGGCCGTGGTGGGGCATCCAGCGCAGAAAGAACAGGCTCGCCACTAGCATCGCCAGCAGCGTCCGTCCCCACGCCAGCAAGGTGCGTTCGGGCTGCAGGCCTTCATCCTGATGGCCTGCCTGAGGCAGGCTCATCGCAATACCACGAAGGCAATCAAGGCGGCCGTGACCAGGGCACCGCCAATCGACAGCAGCGGCACCAGCAGCGGAATGGGCAGCGGTTGCTTGTGCCGCATGGCCCGCTCCACGTTCAGCCAGCGCAGGCTGGCGCTGGCACTGAGCAGCATGCCCAGCAGCAACAGGATGACCGCCAGGGTCTTGCGAAACTCCGGCGCGAAGACATCCGCGGTGAACGCCTCGACGGCGATGCCACCGGCCATCAGCGCCAATGCCGTACGGATCCAGGCCAGAAAGGTGCGTTCGTTGGCCAGAGTGAAGCGGGGGTCGGGCTCGCTGCCGCCTTTGAGCAGGCGCAGCTGTCGCGCGCTTCGCTCGCCGTGCTGAGGGGGGATCCCGGGGTCAGGTCTCGCCATGTGGTTGCCAGGCAGGGTGTGGAAGTAGGGCGATGCTACCACCGTCGCCCGTCGGGCCGTGCACTTTCATCCGCGCAGGCGCTCGAACGGCAACGAGCTCAGGCGGCGGTGACCACGGGCAGGTGGAAGACGAATTCGGTACCGTCTTCATCGCTGGAGCTCACCTCCAGTCGGCCGTCGTGGGCCAATGCAATCTGGTAGGCGATGTACAGGCCCAGCCCAAGGCCGCCGCGCGGACTGCGCACGCTGGGCCGAGCGAATGGCTTGAACAGTTGCGCCCGCACATTTTCGGCGATCGCCGGCCCCTGGTTATGCACCGCGAGCGTGAACTCCCGATTGGACAGGCGACCTTTAACGCGCACATCGCTGTCCGGCGCGCCGTGAATGATGGCGTTGGACACCAGGTTCGAGAGCAACTGGCCAATGCGCTCCTTGTCGCACAGCACGCCCTGCAAATCGTCGACATCCATCGAGATGACCCGCTCGGGGTGGATGCGCTGCAGCTCCGAGACCACATGTTCCAGGCTGCGCGTTAGGTCGGCATCGGGTTGCAGGTCGACCACGATACCGGCGCCCAATCGTCCGCGAGCGAAGTCCAGAACGTCCTCGATCAGTTGCGAGGCGCGGCGTGCACTGGTCTGGATATGCTTGACGATGCCCACGCTGCGCTCATCGGCGACCCGTCGCTGCAACAGCTCGGCGCCAGCGTTGATGGCGAACAGCGGGTTGCGCAGGTCGTGGCCCAGCACAGCGATGAACTGATCGCGCAGGTCGGCCATTTCCCGCTCCTCCACCAGCGCAATGGTCGTGCGCTGGTGCCGCTCCTCGTTCTCCATCTGCAGCGACAGCAGGCGCGCGAACGACGCCATCATCGGCTCGATACTGGTGCCCTTGAGACGGGTGGGCCGTGGATCGAGCGCACAGATCGTGCCGAAGAAGCTGCCGTCGGCCCGGAAGACGGGCGTGGCAATGTAGCTTTCGAAACGATAGAGGCGCGGTGTGGGGTGGTTGCAATACACCTCGTCTTCGCTGACCTTGTCGATGATCACGGTCTGATGGCTGGTGCGGATCTCATGGCACAAGGTCGTGGTCACGTCCAGCCCGTCGCCGACTTCCAGGCCCAACCCGATGTTGTCGAGCACCGCGCAGGTGGTCCAGGCATTTTCGGTCACACGGGCAACGGCTGCGAAGCGCAAGCCTGTGGTTTCGCAGATGACCTGCAATATGGAAGGGACCGCGTCGATGCGCGAGATGGTGGCTATGTCGGCTGCTGCAGTCGTGCCCATGAGGTGTCCACTGTGGTTGCGCAGGCCGGGACCATTGACGGTCGTGTCCGGGGGATGCCCCGATTCTAACGAGGCGTTCGGGGCCTGTAAAAAAATGTTGGACAGCCTGTCGATCAGCGGGCGTGCAAACCTGCTTGATGCCCTTGTCGTGACCTGCGCAAGTCGGCCTGTTGCTGAAGCAGCGGTGTCAATGCTGCCGGCTCCATGGCCTCACCGAGGTAAAGGCCTTGGACTTCCGCACAGCGGTCGTCCTGCAAGGCCCGCAGCTGTTGGTCAGTGCCGACGCCCGCACCGATTACCCTTGCGCCCATGGCTCGACCCAGGTCGATGATGCCTCGCACCAGTCCGCGATCCTGTGGGTTGCTCACCAGACCGGCGACGAAGCGTGGGTCGATCTTCACGGCATCGAATGGGTAAATGCGCAAATACCCCAACGAACAATAACCGCTGCCGAATTCGTCGAGTATCAAACCCACCCCTGATTCCTTCAAGGCCGTAAGGGCCCCCATCGCGCCGTCGGCACAACCCAGCATGACCTGCTCGGCAACTTGCAACTGCAAGCGATTGGCCGGCAGGCGGCTGTCGGTCAACGCATCGCGCACATCGCGGGCGACGTCGCTGCGGCTGAAATACGCTGGCGCCAGGCTCACCGACACCGCAATCGACTGCGGCCAGTGCCGCGCCGCCGCGCACGCTTCGCGTAGCAGCCAGTGCTCGATGGGCACGATCAGGTCGCTGCGCTCGGCCAGAGGCAGAAACGCGTCGCAGGTGAGCATTCCTTCGACCGGGTGCTGCCAGCGCAGCAGTGCCTCGACGGCAATCACCCGATCACCGTCGGCGCTGTACCGTGGCTGGAAGTGCAGCAGCAATTGGTCATGCTGAAGGGCGGAGCGCAGATCGGTTTCCAACTGCCGAAGGTGCTGCTGGCGGTCCAGCGCAGGCGCGAAATGCTGCCAGTAGCCGGGGCCTTGCGCCTGTGCTTCGCCTAGGGCGAGCTGAGCGCAACCGATCCACTCGCGGGCGTCTCCCCGGCTGGGATGATCATGGACCACGCCGATGTTCACCCCCACCTGCAATTGCTTCACGCCGTGCACGATGGGCCTTTGTATATTATCGATCAGGCGCTGGCAGAAACGCTCGATCTCGATCATCACGTCGATGCTGGCGAGCACGATCATGAATTGCCCATCCCGCAGACGGGTCACCAGATCATTGCTACGTGTGCTGTCGCGAAGACGACCGGCGACCGTACGCAGGATGCAGTCGCGCGCAGGTTGCCCCAAGGTTTCGCCCAGCTGCTCGAAACCGGTCAGGTCCAGCAGCAACAGGGTCAAGGGCACAGGACGAAGACGATCGGCCAGGGTCTGATCGAGAAACCGCGTCAGGGCATGCTCGTCTCCCAGCCCCGTCACCGCATCGTGGGTCGAGCGATGAGCGAGCTGAGCCTGGGCGCCGACCTGATCGGTGATGTCGAGCACCGTGCCGCGGTAGCCTGCAATCTGCCCATCATGCACGATAGGGCAGGCGACGATGCGGCAGTGGCGGGTCTGGCCGATGCTGTCGCGATAGCTGCAGCGCAGATGCCCGACACCTGACGAGCCGTCACCCAGTTGCTGCAGCCACTGGCCAGCCGGAAGGGTTTCGCACTGCAATAGCAGCTCGACCGGCTGGCCCAGCCACACATCCCGCGCCAAACCGGTTGCGGTGGTGAAGCTTGCGGAAAGGTAGCTGACACGCAAAAACGCGTCGGTTTCCCATATCCAGTCCGAAGAGGCGTCGGCCAACGCGCGCAGTCGCTCATCGCTGCACCGCAGGGCCTCGTATTCGTGCTGCAACCGAGCATGGTCCTGATCGATGTCACGCAAGCTGCGCAAGGTCTTGCGCAACAGTGCACCGGAAAAGATCAGCACGGCCAGCAGCAGCGCAGCAAGCGTCGGCAGCGACATGGACCACCAGGGTTCGCCACCCGGTGGCGAGGCCTGCACGGGCAAGCCGGCGCCGGCATCGTCGAGCGAGATCACGGGCCGGCCACCGTTTTCGCCCAGGTCTCGCTCCACGCTGGCAGACTGGGTTGCAGTTGTCTGGGCCGATAAGCCATTGGCAGGCTCCGACGCAGTGGGAATACCGAGTACGGCACCGCCGATGATCAGCACACAGGCAAGGATGGGCAGAACGAACGCCAGCACCAGAACCCGTGTGTGGCGTGAGTAGCGTGAGGCATTGGCGGCATCAACAGCATTCATGGGCAGCGGTCCCTGCGAACAGATATTTCCGGGTCCCATCTGGACGTGTGACTTCGGGCCATGGTTCCCCTCGAACGACCAGGCGCCGGTCACCGGAATCCGCCCCACCGATCGGGCCGGAACTCTCACTTCGCACGGCAGGCCGAAAGCGTATGCTGTAGCACGCACCTTTCAACCCGAGGGCTGCATGAAAATTCCACTGCTTTTCGGAGTGCTTGCACTTATGACGTCGTTTTCGCCCAATGCCGAAGAATTGCCCGCCTCGTTGCGCGAGGACGGCCAGTATCGCAATCAGGTGGTCCTGCCCAAGGACGGCTTCATGAAGAAACTGCGCATCGGCATCAAGTACCTGCTGCTGAGCAAGCCACCCGGCACCCGCCCGCAGGCGCCGCTGCCGGTGGAGCAACTGTCGCGCGACCAACTGCTGGCGGCGCCGGACTACAGCCTCTGGCGGTTGGGGCACTCCACCGTGCTGCTGAAGATGGGCGGCGAGTTTCTGCTGACCGATCCGGTGTTTTCAGAACGCGCTTCCCCGGTACAGTGGGCCGGTCCTCTACGCTTTCACCAACCACCGATCAGCATTGCCGACCTGCCGCCGATCAAGGCGGTCATCCTGTCCCACGACCACTACGACCATCTGGACGAACACGCGATCAAGGCGCTGGCCGGCAAGAGCGAGTATTTCCTGACCACCTTGGGCGTAGGTGACCGATTG
Organism: Pseudomonas sp. PS01301; assembly: GCF_029960215.1. NCBI lineage: Bacteria > Pseudomonadati > Pseudomonadota > Gammaproteobacteria > Pseudomonadales > Pseudomonadaceae > Pseudomonas > Pseudomonas sp. PS01301. The sequence continues at coordinate 26,480 of NZ_JASCPM010000042.1, forward strand.
CTCGAGTGGGGCGTACCGGCCAGCAAGGTTCGCCAACTGGACTGGTGGCAAGAAACCCAGGTCGGCGGCTTGCGTCTGGTGGCGACGCCCGCGCAGCATTTCTCGGGCCGTAGCCTGTTCGACAGCAACAGCACGCTGTGGGCGTCGTGGGTGATCATCGACAAGGACTTTCGTCTGTTCTTCAGCGGCGATACCGGTTATTTCCCAGGTTTCAAACAGATCGGCGAGCGTTTCGGCCCGTTCGACCTGACCCTGATGGAAACCGGCGCCTACAACGTCGCCTGGCCGAACGTGCACATGCAGCCCGAAGAAACGCTGCAGGCGCACCTGGATGTTCGCGGCAAGACCCTGCTGCCGGTGCACAACGGCACCTTCGACCTTTCGATCCATGACTGGCACGAACCCTTCGACCGCATCAGCGCGCTGGCCCAGGCCAAGGGCGTGCCGTTGAGCACGCCGCGCATGGGAGAGCGCATCGATCTGCGTCAGCCTCGACTCGGCGAGCACTGGTGGGAGCAAGTCGATTCCCCGGCTTCCGCAGTCACACCTTGACCGGTCAAGGCATCAGACGTCGGCGTTGGGTTCCTTGCGTGACTTGCCCTTGCCGCCATCCTTGGGTGGCAGACCGCTTTCGCTTCTGATCTGCGCATGGGCGATCAGGGCGAAGATGAAGCTGCCGCCGATGATGTTGCCTGCCAGGGTCGGTGCCGCGAAATCGAGCCAGAAGGCCTTCCAGTCCAGCTCGCCAGCCCACACCAGGTAGGACACCTCTGCCGAGCCCACCACGATGTGGGTGAAATCGCCCAGCGCCATCAGGTAAGTGACAAGGATGATGATCCACATCTTAGCGCTTTCCTGCGACGGGATCATCCAGACCATGGTGGCGATCATCCAACCGGAGATGATGCCCTTGGAAAACATCTGCGACAGGTCGTTTTCCATGACCTTGCGCCCAATTTCGAGAAAGGCCTCGTCGGTCTTGGTATCGAAGATCGGCAAATGCAGCATGACGTAGGACACCAGCAAGGTCCCCATCAGGTTACCGCCCAGCACCACGCCCCACAGTTTGAACAGCCGTCCGAAATTGCCCAGGCTCGGCTTGCTCATGACCGGCAGTACGGCGGTCAGGGTGTTCTCGGTGAACAGTTGCTGGCGTGCCAGGATCACCGCAAGAAAGCCTGCCGAATAGCCCAGGCTGGCGATCACTTTACTGGCCTCGCCTGCGGGCAGACGGGAGTTGAACAGTCCCATGGCCATCAGCGACAGGCCCATGGTGAGGCCGGCGGCCAGGGCCGACCAGAACAGGGCGGCTACGGTACGTTCCAGTTCATGGTCGCCCTGTATGCGGATGGTTTCATGCAACACCGCCGCGCGGGGCGGCTGGTTCTCATGGACCTCTTCTTTTTCGTCGGCCGACAGGCCAGGCGTCTTGCCGTCTTCTTCAGGGGCATCAAGGCGGGGTTCGTGCTTTTCCATGGAGGTTCCTGCGAATGCGGTGGCGCGCGTGCCGGGTGCACGGCTGCCACAGCACAGACCTTCAGGGCACTGAATAAGTTGCGTCACCGCCCGCCAGACATCGGCTACAGGCCGAATACCTCGCGCAGCGCCTTGGCATACGCCTGGCTGCCCAGGGTCATGCTGTTGTTGTGCGTACCGCCGGGCACCAGCAGCAACCGCTTGGGTTCGGCCGCGGCATCGAACAGTTCCTGGCTGAAACGCGGCGGCACATAACGGTCGTCCAGGCCATGAACGATCAGCACCGGAATCTTGATATCACCGATCTTGTCGATGGAATCGAATTTCTCCGACATGATCCAGCGCACCGGCAGCGAAGTGTTGGCCACCGCCGCTGCTGCAGCAGCCAGGTCGGTGAAGGTCGACTCCACGATCAGTCCGGCTGCTTTCGGCTCACTGCCCTCGGCCAGATGCTCTGCCAGATCCACCGCGATCGCGCCGCCCAGCGAATGACCATAGATGAAGCGTCGCTCGGCTTTGGGCTGCAACTGCACCAGGCGCTGCCAGGCAGCCTGGGCGTCCTGGTACACGGTGCGCTCGGATGGCAGATCGCCGGGGCTTTCGCCGAATCCGCGGTAATCGATGGCCAACACCGAGAAACCCAGCTCGCGCAGCTGGCTGATGCGGCGCACCTGTGCGGTCAGGTTCCAGCGTGTACCGTGCAGGTATAGCACCGCCGGTGCATCGGCGCGCGGCGCCGGCCACCACCAGGCATGCAAGTACTGGGTACTGCTCAGGGCCTTCTCCACTGGAATCTGCAATTCGGTGACGCCCGAAGGCAAGCCTGCGTACCAGCTGGCCGTGCCTGGCTCGATGTTGAACAACAACTGCCGCTCTTTGTAGGCCAGTTGCGAACAACCGTAGGGCAGGCCGACACCGATCGCCAGCGCCAGCAGCAGAAAGGGAAGCCAGCGCCGGCGACGGGGCGCGGTGGTAGGTGTTGCCATGCATGCAAACTCCAATCGGGTCTCTGCACTGGACCTGAACGGGCCCGACGCTGTTCCCTCGCGAATTGGTTTCAAGTGGTGTCAGCGCTGGCGTAGGCAGCCACCCGGTTGCCATCGGCAGGACGATCTTCTACTGTCCATCGACTACCGATGATCGCGCCGCCGTCGCAGGCGGCGTTTCAATAAAAAAGGACAACACATGAAAATCGTGATGGTAGGAGAGGCCGCAACACATCGCGACGCGCTCTCCGCAGCCCTGGATTTCCCGACGCAGTTCGTCGCGCTGCCCCGCGAGGCCCACGAATCGGACGCCTGGGACGATCAGATCGAAGGTGCCGACGTCGTGGTCTCGATGCGTTTCCAGCGGCGTAGCCCGGCTCCGGCCTTTCGTTTGCTGCACGTGCCCGGTGCCGGGCTGGATGGCATCGATTTCACCGCGCTGCCCGTTGGCGCAACCGTCTGCAATGTGTTCGAGCATGAAATTCCCATGGCCGAATACGCCTTGGCCTGCATGCTCGAACATCAGGTCGAACTGGCGGCCCTGCGAGCTCGCTTCAGTACCGAGCAATGGACGCACGCCTACCTGAAACGCCAACCTCGCGGCGAGCTGTTCGGCAAGACCGTGGTCATCGTCGGCTTCGGCCGCATCGGCCACGCCGTTGCCAGCCGAGCCCAGGCATTCGGCCTGCATGTCATCGCCATTTCCGCACGCGCCGAAGGTGGACGAGTGGACGGCCCCATGGATGAAGCGTACACACCCGCCGAACTTGACCAGGTGCTGCCCCGTGCCGATTTCGTCATCCTGACCTGCCCGCTGGACGAGCGTACCCGCGGTTCCTTCGCGGTCGCCCAATTCGCTGCGATGCGCCCTGATGCCGTACTGATCAACATCGCCCGCGCCGCCGTGGTCGATGAGGATGCGTTGTACCACGCGCTGCGCGACCACCTCATCGCCAAGGCCTACCTGGATGTCTGGTACCGCTACCCCAGCGGCGACACCGACCCGGTCGCACCCGCTCACCACCGCTTCGAAGACCTGTCCAATGCCTACTGCACGCCCCACGCCTCCGGCTGGACCCAGGGCCTCTTCGAACGCCGCTACGCCTTCATCGCCGCCAACATCAACCGGCTGCACCAAGGCCAGCCCCTCCAGAACGTCGTTACAAACCCCCGTCCCGTCTAACACCCGACGCGGCGACACACCCGGCCCCCTGTAGCAGCGGCGCGAGCCGCGTCCGGCCACACCGCAACCTCCCTGAACCACCGCACCTGCTTCCCACATACGCCCCAAATCCTTCCTACACCGCAGCCCCCCAATCCCTCTGCCTGGACGCACCACGGCTTCGCACACTGACGCCTCCTCAAGCTGACCGACAAGGACTGTCGTTTATGACCATTGGCTCATCCCACAACCATCCCGCCGACATCGCGGCCACCTTGCAAACCGCCGCCAGCCTGCCTTGGGCCGCTCGTTTTCCCAACCCTCCGGATCTGTGTTTCGACTACCGTCGTCTGCTCGAGCAAACCGGCGGCATTGCTCGCGGCGGTAACGCACAACACCGCATCTGCATCATTGGCGCGGGCGTCGCAGGCCTGGTGGTAGCCCGTGAGTTGCTGCGCTGCGGCTTCGAACGCATCACCTTGATCGAGCAGTCGCGCCGTCTCGGCGGACGTCATCTGACCGTGCACCCGGACGGTCCGCAATCCACAGCGCCTTCCACGCCTTTCGAAATGGGCGCGATGCGCATGCCCTTTTTCAATCGCAGTGGCGAGGCGCCCGCCCAAGGCCGCTCATTGATGGCGTACTACGCTGGGCTGTACGACCTCAAAACCTCAGACTTCCCGAATCCCGGCACGCCCTTCGTGCGCTCCACCGGTATTTATCTGCGCGAAGGCCAACTGGCAGGGGAGGGCGAACCCCGGTTGCTGGTCTGGAACAATCCAGAGGGCAGCACGCCACCGCCCACCGCCGCGTTGCAGGCCGTCTACCAGAAATGGAAGCTGTTCGCCGAGCGGATGGCAACGCAGGTCGCCGCCGTGTTCGGCAGCCAAGCATGGCCGACCCTGTGGTCTGCCATCGTCACGCGCTACCAGCATGTGCCATTCCGCGAGCTGGTCCGTTCTGCCGCCATCATCGCCTGGGATCCCGACAACCCCGGAGACTTCGGCGGGCTGGGCATGTCGGCCGACGAGTCTTCGATTTTCTACGCCATCGGCATAGGCGACGGCAGTTGGGGCGCCTTCTACGACGTCTGCAGCCTGTACCCGCTGCGCACTGCGATCTTCGGCTTCAGCAGTCACCTGCAACTGGTGCATGGCCGCGTCGATGGCCAGGGCAACCCGCTACCAGCTCCTTTCCAAGGCGAGCAAGCCGTGACCGACTCCAAGGGCGTGACGTTCGCCACACCGCGCTACCTGGGTCTGGCCGCGCTGGATGAGTGCCTGATGTTCATGCCTCTGGAAGAAGGCGCTCGCTCGCCTTACGAGCGATTGCGCCAGCAGCCTGCCAGCCTGATCACCGACAGCCCCGTGAACCGCCTCACCCGACTGGGCGATGGCAGCATAGAAGTGGGCTACCGCTGGCATCAGAGCGACGCACTGGCCAGCCGGCAAATGACGGAGCAGTTCGATTCGGTCATCGTCACGGTGCCCTCCTGGATCCTCGAAACACGAATCCAGGTGGACGGCTTCACCCCAGCCATGCTCCCCCAGACCACCATCAATGCCTACAAGACCGCGCACTGGGAAACCAGCTGCAAAGTCTACGCCCCGCTGAAGAAAACCTTTCTGTCGGCCCATTGTGACATCCCGCAGATCCTCATCACCGACAGTTTCGTGCACGACGTCTATGCCTACCGCTACAACGACAACTATGCCTACGACTGCATCCTGCTCAGCTACACCTGGGAGGACGATGCGACCAAGCTGGCGGCTTTCAGCGATGCCGAGCTGGTCGACAAGTGCATTCGCGAGCTGGACCGCATCCTGCTGCGCTGCAGTAATGTCGGTTCACGTATTTCTCCGTTCATCGACACCGCCAACGCGTGCGTGCAGCGCTGGGTCACGGACCGCAATGCCCTGGGCTGCGCCAAGCTCTACCGCGCCGGGGCCTACCAGGATGCAGTCGGCCTGATGAGCTACAACCGTGACTACAGTGCTCGATCTGGCCTGTACCTGGCGGGTGAGTCCTTTTCGGTCGACGCCGGCTGGACCGAGCCGGCCATGCGCGGGGCCGTCGATGCGGTGATCAACCTCTGCGCCAACCAAGGTGTAGCGTTCAACGGCGGATTCGATCTGTCCCATTACCCTCGGTATGGCACTGAGTCCTGAACCCGATCGAGTCCGTAGGCGTATTGAACGACTTTGTACGGTTGGCAGGATTACTCCTACACCAGCTTGGGAATCGTCCTGTTTTTTAACCCAGACGAATGCGTTTCTATGCGGAGGCAATCCAAAAACAACAAAAAGGTGCCTCCATGTCCTCTGCTTCCGCTATCAGCCCCGTGCGGGTCGCTGTCGTTCAGTTCGATCCGCAATGCGGTGTCGACCACCGCACGTTCAACCTCTCCCATAGCCTGCATCTGGCCCAGCGCGCCGTGGCCGAAGGTGCCCAGTTGATCGTGCTGCCCGAATTGGCCAACACCGGCTACGCCTTCCGCAACCGCGAAGAAGCGTTCGCGTTGGCCGAGACAGTGCCTGAAGGACCCAGTGCTCAGGCCTGGATCGAGTTTGCGCGCGAACACTCGGTCTACCTTGCCGCCGGCCTGGCAGAGCGTGACGGTCACAAGCTCTACGACTGCGCCGTGCTGGTCGGCCCCGATGGTTTCATCGGCAAGTACCGCAAGGCGCATCTGTGGAACCTGGAAAAGCTCTGGTTCAGTCCCGGTGACCTCGGCTTTCCAGTGTTCGAGACGCCCATCGGGCGCATCGGCCTGATGATCTGCTGGGACGTCTGGTTCCCGGAAGTACCACGTCTACTCAGCCTGCAAGGAGCCGACATCATCTGCAGCCTGAACAACTGGGTCTGGACGCCACCGCCGCTGTTCGATGAAACCGGCAAATGCATGGCGTCTTACCTGACCATCACTGCCGCCCACGTCAACAACACCTTCATCGCCGCCGCCAACCGCATCGGCACCGACCGCGGCGATCGCTTCCTCGGCTGCTCGTTGATAGCCGGCACCAACGGTTGGCCGCTCAGCGAAGTGGCCGGCGCCGAAGAGGAAACTATCCTCTTTGCCGACATCGACCTGGTCTCGGCACGCAGCGCACCGATCTGGAACAGCCTCAACGACCTGCCACGCGACCGTCGGGTCGACCTGTACGGCTCGATGCTGGGCTACGACCGCCATGCCGCGCTGCCGCGCTGAGGAGGGATGCCCATGGACACCTCTCTGCACGACACACCAACGCGCGCATCCAGCGGGACCCTGACAGGTTTGCTGTTGCTGTCACTGGCGGTCACGCTGACCGTGATCAGCGGCAAGCTGCTGGCTGTCGATGCGCTGTGGCCCGGCTATGGCGACATGATGGCTAACCTCCACCATCCGGCGGCCTGGTGGCGCTGGATAGTCGGTGATATCAGCGAAGTGGCGTTCTACAAACACGAGTTCGCCTCCATCGGCCTGCTCGTCGGCGCCGGGCTGGGCTGGTGGGCCAATCGCACCGGCAAACGCTGGCAGGGTTTCGCAATCTGCTACGGCACCGGCCTGTGGCCATGGGTGGTGACCAGTTCGCTGCTGGGTCTGGGCCTGGGCAACCTGCTCTGGGGCTGGACGCTGTCGGCCGATACCTGGCAGCCAACCTTCGTCGCCTTCGTTTCCATGCCGGCGGCCACCGTACTGCTGTTCGGCCGTGGCTGGCGTGTGGCGCTCACTGGAGCTGTCATGGGCGCCGTGCTGATCACGCCAGCCTGCCTGTTGATCGTCAAGTACGTGTGCACCCCGCTGGCCTTGCCGGTGGTGATCGGCAATGTCACGGGCATGGCAGTGGGCAGCGTCATCGGCTTCCTGCTGTGCAAACGCTTCCCGGCCCTGGTGAAGCCCGATGCGACGCCCTCGACAGCGCCACCGGTGGTGGCCGCGACCCCGGACTACGGGGTGCGCTGGACCTTGCGGCGCATCCTTGCCGACTTCTCCGAGGCGCCGTTCTTCGGCAACGAGTGGGCCAGCCTGGGGTTGGTGCTGGGCGCGCTGCTGGCCCTGATGCTCAATCCGGCCAGCCCGTTCTACGGTTCCGGCTGGCTGTTGCAGTTGTTGGCGGCGCAAACCCTCGCCTCGGCACTGGGCGTGCTCATCTGGCGTCATCAATGGATAGCCCGCGGCTGGTACCCGACCTACATACCCGTGGTCTCGGTAGCCCCCGCCGCGATTCTGGTCCATGGTGGCAGCCTGCCGGTGATCATCCTCAGTGCCGCACTGGGCGCATTGCTGGCGCCGCCACTGGCCGTCGCCATCAGTCAGCGGTTACCGTCCTATATGCATGGCTACATCGGTAACGTGCTGTCCATGGCCATCAGCACCTTGCTTATCCTGCCACTGATCGGCCTGATCATCGGCAGTCCCAACCTTTGACGGAGAACCGCCCATGGCTCTACCCAAACTGTCCGTAGGTGCCCTGGGCGGCACCATCAGCATGCAGGCCCAGCCCACTGGTGCAGGTGTTCAGCCCAGCCTGAGCGGGCAGGGCATGGTGGATCTGCTGCCGCAACTCACGTCTCTGGCCGAGGTTCAGGTGCACACGCTGAACCTGTTGCCCAGCGCCTCCCTGAGCTTCCAGGCGTTGCTCGATGCCCTGGATTGGGCACGCGGCTGCATCGCCGCCGGTTCGGTGGGCGTGGTCATCAGCCAGGGTACCGACACCTTGGAGGAGGCCGCATTCTTTCTCGACCTGCTCTGGGATCTGGACGAGCCCCTGGTCCTGACCGGCGCCATGCGCGCGGCATCCCATTGCGGTGCCGACGGCCCGGCCAACCTCCTCGCCGCAGGGCAAGTGGCGCTGGCTGAACGCAGTCGTGGTCGTGGCGTGCTGGTGGTGATCAACGATCAAGTGCACGCCGCATCGCGAGTACGCAAGGTCGCCGCCTTGGCAATGGATGCCTTCGCCTCGTCGCCCTTCGGCCCGGTTGGACTGATGGTCGAAAACCAGGTGCATTACGCCGCTCCACCCCCGGCTCGCCACTGTGTGCCGTATCCCACTCGAACCGATCACAGCGTGTTGCTTCTGGAAGCAGCGTTGGATGCAGACACCCTCTTGCTCGACAGGGTCGTCGACGTCGGGTATCAAGGCCTGGTCATTGCCGGCTTTGGCGCTGGTCATGTTTCGCAGCGCTGGGCCACCTGCTTGCAGGCCATTGCCCAGCACCTGCCGGTGATAGTCGCTACCCGCACCGGCCAGGGTCCCACCGCCAGTGGCAGCTACGGCTTTGTCGGCGGCGAAATCGATCTGCAAGCCAAGGGTGCAGTCATGGGCAGCTTTCTCTGCCCACGCAAGTGCAGGATCCTGCTTTGGACCCTGCTCGGCAGCGGCCAGCAGGGCGCCCTGCAAGCCTACCTCGCTCACTTGGGCGACTAGGCCGCGGCAGATCCGGGGACATCGTCGACGCTGGCGGCTACAATGCGAGCATTCTTTTGATGACCCGATCGAGCAGACCATGGCCTACAACATCAGCAACGACGCGCTGACCGACGAACAACTGGATTACGTGGAAGAGGTGCTGGGGCAATACGCCAGCGAAACATCGGTCGGCAGCATTTCCGAGCTCGACGGTTTCTTTGCGGCCATCGTTTCAGGTCCACAGGCGATCGCCTTCGACGACTGGTACGCAGCGCTGTGGGGTGGTCCCGACCAACTGCCGGTCTTCAAGGACGACAAGCAGTTCCAGAAATTCTTCGATCTGCTCATCCAGCACATGAACCAACTGGCCATGCTGCTGGAGGAAGACTTCGAAAACTTCGCGCCGATCTTCAATCTGTTCGACGATGAGGAAGTCGTCAGCGTCGAGGACTGGTGCTACGGCTACGAGCGCGGTGTCGTGGTGGGCGGCAGCTGGCTTGATATGCCCGACCAGGAACAAGACCTGCTCGCGCTGATCACCTTGCACACACAGGGCGTCGACCTGCTCAAACGCGACGGTTCGGGCGAAGAGCTGGATGCCGAAGAAGCCATGGAAATGATCCAGATGGCCGCGATCCGTCTGCACCAGTATTGGTTCGAGCGTCGTCCGAGCAACACCCCGGTCATCGCCGAAACCAAAGCCGGGCGCAACGATCCCTGCCCGTGCGGCAGTGGCAAGAAATTCAAGCAGTGCTGCCTGCATTGAGGATCGAACACTGCGCACCGATTGCAAGTGGGTGATTTTTTTACCATTGGAGGCAAATTGCCGTTGACAGCGGCGCGTCAATCCGTAGAATTGCGCGCCACAGCAGGCACGTAGCTCAGTTGGTTAGAGCACCACCTTGACATGGTGGGGGTCGTTGGTTCGAGTCCAATCGCGCCTACCAAACAAATCCGCTCTGCTGGGCGGTGCAGAAGGGCGATCCGAAAGGGTCGCCCTTTTTCGTTTACGCGCAATAGGCTTGCACGCACTTGCCCCCAGTGGCCCGTGGCGCGCATTATTCCGATCATTTCTTCGACTTGGCCCATTGCATGACTCACAGCCCGGCTCCATCGCCTATCGACGAGTCCGAACGCTTGGCTGCGCTCGAGCATCTGAGTGTGCTGGACAGCCCCCCTGAGCCTGGTTTCGACGATATCGTCCACCTAGCGACACACCTTTGCGGCACGCCCATTGGCCTGGTGTCGCTGGTGGACCGCGAACGTCAGTGGTTCAAGGCCTGTGTAGGGCTCGACGTTTCCCAGACTCACCGCGACCTGGCGTTCTGCGCCCATGCCATTCTGGCGCCTGATGCCGTGATGATAGTGCCGGACACCCATCTCGACCCGCGCTTCAAGGAGAGCCCGCTCGTCTTGGGCCCGCCCTACATTCGTTTCTATGCCGGCGCGCCGATCATCACGCGCCAGGGCTCGGCACTGGGCACCGTGTGCGTTATCGACACCGTGCCGCGCACGCTGGAGGTGTCGCAGTGCAATGCCCTGCAGGCCTTGGCCAGGCAGACCGCAGCACAACTGGAACTGCGCCTGCTCAACGAAGAGCGCGAGAAACAAACCCTTGCCCTGTCCCGTCAGCTGGACAATGTGCTGGGTGAGCACCAGCAAACCCTGTCGACCTTGCGGCATGCCCAACGCATATCCTCGCTGGGTCAGCTCACCGCCGGCATCGCCCACGACTTCAACAATCTGCTGCAAGCGGTCAGTGCCAGCCTGCAAATGACCCGTCTCAAGGCACGCAAGCCCCTGGAAGTCGAGCGCCTCACAGAGATCGGTTTGCAGGCCGTGCGGCAGGGCGCCCAACTGATCCACCACCTGCTCGCGTTTGCCCGTCGCGAAGAGCCCAGCGTGCACGCGGTGAGGCTCGACGAGCGGATCGAGCACAACAGCGATCTGTTCGGCCGCGCGCTGGGCGCCACTACCCAGGTGCTGCTGGATCTGCAGGCGCCCGCCCAGGCAGTGATGTGCGACGCCCATCAACTGGACGCCGCCTTGCTCAACCTGCTGGTGAATGCCCGCGATGCCCTGCGCGGTGCCGGACAGATTCGAGTTGCAACCTGTCTGCGAGCGGTCCGCGGCGACGCGCAGCTGACCGATGGTGACTACCTTTGCCTGAGCGTTGCCGACGACGGACCAGGCATCCCTGAAGACGTACTGGCCCAGGTTTTCGAACCCTTCTATACCACCAAGGCCTCAGGGCAGGGCACAGGACTGGGCTTGTCGCAGGTCTATGGGTTTGCGTTGAGCGCCGAGGGTATCGCTCGGATTGAAAGCCGGGCCGGCGAGGGCACCACGGTTACCCTTTGGCTGCGATGCATCGATGCGGTATAGCCAATGGCTTACACGCAGTGGCTACAATCGCCTCTATTGCGACCTTCACCACAGCAGTATTCTAGCTTCACTAACTGGGACGAAGGATACGACTCAGGGTCATGGACGACCGGCCATTGCAAGGAAGCTGCTAACAGGATGTTGGAATGGCTAGACAAAAAACCCGCTTCGGCGGGTTTTTTGTTGGGCGCAGTTTTTCTCCGCCATCGCGGCAGGACCTGTCTGCCGCGATAGGCAGATCAGGTTACTTGCCCGCCACGATCCGCTTGACCATGGCTGCGTGACCACTCGCATCGCTGGCACGGGAAATCACCTGGACGACCGACATGGTCTGTCCCGACCCTGCAACGAAAGTGGTGGTCATGGTTGCACCGCCCCCCATGGTCGCGGTGCTGTCTATCTGCTCCACGCCCAGCTTGCGCAAGGTGATGCGCTTCTCGGCCGTTTTCTTGAAATCAGGCAGTGCTCTTGCCTGCTGGTCGATGAAGCCGGCAGTGGCGCCGGTCAGGAATTCATCGTCGTTGTCGGCGGCATGCCCGCCTTTGGGAATGGGCAGTTCGGTGGTCACCACCACACGTTTCTCATTGTCATTCATGTACATCATCCCCTTGGCGCCCGCCGCATCGCTTTTCGGATCCGCGGGGGGCAGTGGGTTGACGGTATAGCCAGCTGGCAGGGTAAACATGAATTTGCCATCAAGCGTCTTGACGGTCTGTGTCTTCGGCGCGCTCGGTGCCGGCTTGGCGGCCCAGGCCACATTGGCCAGGCCCAGCGTTAAAGCGAGAAACAGGCAGGTGCGGCGCATTGACGAAACTCCAATAGGGTCAGGAGTGGGATCCTACTCCAGACCCTTTGGCTTGAGAACGCGCGCGAACCTCACTTATCCAGTGCCTGCACCAGCTCGTGCGCGAACCTTACCCGCGCTTCGTTCGGATAATTCTTGTTAGCCAACACGACCACCCCGATTCCCTTCGACGGTACGAACGCCACATACCCGCCAAACCCGTTGGTGGCTCCCGTCTTGTTGATCCATACCTCGCCCAGCGGCTGCAGCGGATTGGTAGGCTGGGTTTCCAGGGCCACTGCGTTGGAGTTGCCTTGCACCAGGGTGTCGAGAGCGACTGGATAGCCGTATTGTTCCCAGATCAGTCCCTGCGTCATGCCGCCTACCCTGAAGTAGCCCTGCTGCGTGGCCTTCAGCGCTTCACGAAGTTTCGCCGGAACCGTCACCGTACCCATCTGTGCCTGCAGGTAGTGAAGCATGTCTCGGGCACTGGACTTGAAACCATAGGCCTCATCGGCCAGTACCGCAGGATTCAGCCGTACGGGCTGATCTTGCTTGTCGTAACCCTGCGCATACAACGGCAACTGGTCGGCGGGTACATCCAGATAGGTATGGGCAAGGCCCAGGGCCGGAAGCAGTGTGTCGTGCACGGCCTGGGCGAAGGAAACATCCATGCTTTTGGCAGCGATCAGTCCGAGCAGGCCGATGCTGGGGTTCGCATAGCTGCGCTGGGTACCCGGCGCATAGCTGGGTCGCCAGTCGCGAAAGTACGTCGTCAGTTGCGCATCGTTCTGGATGTCATCCGGCAGTTGCAAAGGGAATCCGCCAGCACTGTGAGTGCCCAGATCCGCCAGCGTCACCTGATCCAGCGGTGTGCCGCGCAACGCTGGCAGATATTGGCCAGGATGATCGCTCAATGACAGCTTGCCATTGACCTGCGCATAGGCGGCCAAGGCGGCAGTGAAGGTCTTGCTGATCGAACCCAGCTCGAACAGTGTGTCTGCAGTGACAGGTGTCCGTGCCTCTCGTGAAGCCAGTCCATAGTTGAAGAACATCTGTTGACGCCCATCGGTCACCGCGATCGCCATGCCGGCGATGTTGTACTGACTCATCAGGGACTCGGCCCGAGCCTTGACCAGGGTTTCGACTGCGGATGGGGCAGCCTGGACGCTTGTCCCCGTCCACGCCGTCGCGAATGCCACCAGGCATCCAACGGTCATGAGTGTGCGGGATCTGCCCATGAATGACTCCTTTGTCGTTTTGATCGGTACTGATTGTCTCTGTCTAGATGCTCTATTATCCCGGCATCTCGCTTTCCCGTGCCAGCCGCTATGATGGGGCGTCTGTGAAAACGCCGCGAGGAATCATGAAATCAACAACCTGCATGCTTCTGGCACTGCTGGCTCCGTTGTACGCCCACGCCGCAGGCGACGCTGTGGCCGGTCGGGCCACATTCGAAAAGAACTGTGGTGGCTGCCACAAGGTTGGCCGAGGAGCCCAGGCCGCCTTCGGCCCGCAACTCAACGGAGTGATCGGCCGTCCCGCGGGAAGCACGAACGACTACAGCTATTCAGCCGAAATGAAGAACTCGGGCATTGTCTGGACTCCCGAGAAGATCGCAGCCTTCGTCGAGGCACCCAGCGATGTGGTGCCCGGCACCAAGATGCGCCTGTGGTGGTTCGGCAACGACCAAAAAATGGCTGACCTGCTCGAGTACCTCAAGAGTAATCCGTAGGACAGGTACCACGCGGTGGGATTGCGCAGGGGACTGACATTTAGGCGGCATCCTACAGATGAGTATGAAACCCCACCCTTGGCAGCCTGGCCCGTCTTCGTATCATTGAGCGCTTCCATCACGGAGGACTGAATGGCGAAGGTGACAGTATTGATCGGGGTGGCAACGTTGTGTCTTGTGGCCTGTGCACCGAGCGGGCAGTACCCGCACAATGGAATGAATACGCCGGATCCCTGGCGCAAGGGGCCGGCCGCGTACCGTGAACTGCCCATGGGCGACCCAAGGCGGCAGCACCTGTGCCAGTTGGAGTCGAGTCGACCTGAGTGCGAGCTGGTCCCGCCAGGGCCTTGAGGCGCCAAATGCTCAAATGATCAATTGATCCACAGTCGTAAAAAACTTCCCGAGGGCCGTTGACTCCCCTGCAAAATCTTGTAATATGCGCCTCCCGCTGACGAGCAATCGAAAGCGCAAGCGGTTGAAGTTGTTCGAGATTCTCAAAAAACTTCAAAATAAACGCTTGACAGAATGTGAGGCTAGCGTAGAATGCGCGCCTCGGTTGAGACGAAAGAATCAACCCACCGCTCTTTAACAATTGAATCAAGCAATTCGTGTGGGTGCTTGTGAGTTAAGACTGTTAGTCAACAAGATTATCAGCATCACAA
>NZ_JASCPM010000043.1:0-40526 GCF_029960215.1 Pseudomonas sp. PS01301
CGGGGCGGCCGGGCCCGACTTGCCCAAAAGCCAAGTCGACCCAGAGAGCCCAGAGAGCCCAGAGAGCCCAGAGCCCAGAGCCCAGAGCCCAGAGCCCAGAGCCCAGAGCCCAGAGAATTGTCGGAGGAGCAATCTCTGCCGTCTAGTCCACTAAGCAAGAAAAGTGACGGCGCAACCTCAATGGAGAGCGAAATGTGTTATGCACGGAAACTCTGTCTTGCGGCCAAGTCCCAAGTCATGGACATGTTCCAGGAAGCCCGGCTTGGCAAGGCCGTCGACCCAAGCACGACGTTGCCGCTGGTCGGAGAAATCGCTGCCTCGGTGCTGCGCCAACCTCATGCCCTCATCAGCGTCGCACGCATCAAAACGCACGACGATTACACCTACCTGCACTCGGTTGCCGTCTGCGCCCTGATGCTATCGCTGGCCCGGCATCTCGATCTAGACGAGGAGCAAACGCGCCTGGCTGGCATCGGCGGACTGATGCACGACCTAGGCAAGGCCGCGATGCCGCTGGAAGTGCTTAACAAACCAGGCAAGCTCACCGATGCCGAGTTCGCCATCATGAAGCGCCACCCTGTGGAGGGCGCAAAGATGCTGCGCGCAGGCGGGGCCGAGCCCGGGGTGGTGGACATTGCCCTGCACCATCACGAGAAGATCGACGGAACCGGCTACCCGGATCGCTTGGCCGGTGACGCCATTTCACTCCTGGCCCGCATGGGCGCAATCTGCGACGTCTATGATGCCGTGACGTCGGAGCGAGCCTACAAAAAGCCGTGGGACCCGTCCGCGGCGATGCGGCAGATGGCCAAGTGGGAGGGCCATTTCGACAAACGCATCTTCCACGCCTTCGTCAAGGCCGTGGGCATCTACCCCGTCGGCTCCTTGGTTCGCCTGTCCTCTCAGCGTCTGGCCGTTGTCGTTGAGCCGGGAATGGAATCACTGCTGACTCCCAAGGTTCGCGTGTTCTTCTCGCTACGCTCGAGAGAGCCGATCCCGATGCAGACCATCGACCTGGCGGCCACGAGTTGCAAGGACAGTATCACTGGCCCCGAAGACCCGACGCTCTGGAACTTCAAGAACCTCGACGACTTGTGGATGGAATAGCCCCCACAAAACGACGGCCCCGTGAGGGAGCCGTTGAACATCGTCGAGCGATGCCCGTCCAGGGAGGGATGGCCGAGCTCGATTCTCCAGAAGGTAGCTGGTGACACGAGTGTTGAGCCCACCCAACTAGGGTGACGGAAATTTCTGGGGTTCCGGCTTACATCCCCGGCATGCAACGAAAAGGAACATGCCAGATTCTCAGTAGACTTGATCATCGGATACATGGCTTCGGTGACGCCAGGGAACTGCGTCGCACAGGTGTCGATGTTGCTCATGGTGGAGCGTACGAACGTTGCGTCATGCACCGTAAATACCGATTCCATCTTGGCGCCGTTGTCGATGGCCTCATCCGGCGTCTTGCCCCAGACCAAAAGCGAGGCGTGGTAGCGACCAAACGCCTTCTCACCCATGGTGATGTCTTGGATGGCTTTTTCCAGCTCCTGGGTCTGCTTAGAGTCACCCTCCACCGAACCAAGGTCAGAAACGTGCTTCTTAAAGCTGATCTTGGCTTGGTTGCGATCCTCAAACAGAAAGGACTGAACCAACGTGAACTCAAACTGCTGCTCAATGGCTTCATCCCACATCCCAGGATAGGAACCACCACCTGGGTAATCACGCAAATCGTAGGTGGTCGCAAAACGCTGACCACCTCGGTTAGGTCGATTCTCGATGAAGTCGTATTGATCAAAGCTGGTGACGCTGTCGATCATGGCGTCACCCAAGCGGGTATCGCTGACCAGGACATCCTGATCATGGCCGTTGATCAGCAGGCTAAAGAAGCGACCGATCTGCGAGTACAAAGCACCATGCTCGTTTTCTTCCAGTGCCAGGAACGCCGGATCGTAGCGGTTGAGCATGGTCTTGGAGATGGTTAACAGCTCGCGCATGCGTCTGATGCCTTCGTCCAGGTCGCGATATTTGAGGATCAACGCCAGGCTGTACCCCACCTGGAGAAAGGTGCCATCGCGGAAAGGCGCGGTGTAGGCATCAACGAAATCCTGCAAGGCAGGCAAGGGCATAGCGTATTCGGTGTTGAGCTCGATGCGGGTCTTGGTGATCCAGGTTTGGATCATCAGGTTCTTCCCTTCTTTCTTGCCCAGTGCAACGAAATAGCGGTTTAGCTGGTGGAAGAAGTCAATCAGTTCGTCATCATCGCGGGTTTCGTGCGAGATGCCTTTGAGGCGAATCACGCTAACGACACGGTCGCCTTCAAGGGTGTAGATGTGCTCGTCAACGGGGTATCTCAGAAGAGGAATCCTCTCCTCGACTGGCATAACGTTGTTGTGAGAAACGGTGGCCATAAAAACGGCTCCAATTTGGGTTCGAAGGGGTAAGCAGCAGCTGCTTGCCGTACTTGAGATTCAGGGCGATCCGCCGCCGAGCAAAACGCACACGTCGCAGATACTGGCCATCCATTGCACACAAGAAGCGCAAAGCCAGAAGCGTGATCAGGAAAGGAGCTACGAACACCAACCCCCAAACCCAGGAAAGCAGGGCGGTGCCACCAATACCCAGAATGAGCCCGCCCATGAACAAGACGACCATTGGCATAATCGGAATGCCCCAGTACATCGCGGGCCGATTCATACCGTTGTAGCTTTCGAAGACCAGTTGCTTGAGCGCCTTACTGGTAGCCATGGCAAGCTCCTTTGAAGCAACTCATCACTGGGGGGCACCTGATCCAAACACTTGCCAGGCTGCTGCACCCAACACCATGGTGCCGCCAACAACAACCAGCACACCAACCTGTTGCAAGTAGTCCATGAAGGTATGCGAGCGATCGCCGGTGGAGCGCGCAATCTGCCATTGGATACCAGACCACATGAGGCAGGCCAGGCCCAACGTGCCGCCCAGTCCATAGAGGGCCAGGCGAATATTTGTCCCATAGGTCTGCAACGTAGACTGCCAGTCGGCCATGGCTACAGCGGGCATGCAGCACAGCGCGATCAGTGCAAAGCGCTGCAAGTTTTTATTGGTCATCAAGACTCTCCGTATCATCAATGGAAGCATCCTGCTGCTTGGAGACAGGTGCGGATTTTTTGGGTGATGGCGTTATGAAACGCGGGTATTGACGTAGCACGTCCCAGCTTTCGTAGCTGGGGATCAGTGCATCTGCCGCAGGCGCGGGCGCACCAGGTGAATCTGCAGCGATGGAAGGATTCAGGGCGGGCACTTTGATCTCTGTACTGTTCGCATTGGCAAGTACGCGCTGCACATGACTGGTGCCGCCAAACTGGGGCTCAGTCTTGAATCCGCGCTTGGTATTGCCGCTGTAGTAGCAGGAGATGGTTTTGTGCAGAGCGTCCTGCTGGGAGCCATTGCCCTGCTTCGCATTGGCGTAGCAGCCCTCCAGCAATTTGGCGGTCATACGCAGGTTGGTACAGGGATCGAACACCAGCTCGGGTTTGCTGACGTCGAAATGTTGCCGGTTGATCTGGCCCAGCCCAATGCTGAAATTGGCACCCTCCTCCACCAGCTTTTTGACCGCCGTAACTGCTTCATCCCGACTTTGCGGTTGACGCGGCAAAGCCTTGCCTACCACACCGATTGCGTAGGGGTTGAAGGAGGATTCGGTTTTAACGATCGGGGTAAGCGTGGCGGGGTGTATCGAGGGAGCGCATTGGAGAGCAAGAGCTAGAAAGGTATTTGCTAGCATAATTGCCATATGGCCACCTATGTTTCAATAATTTCCTTTAAGAGTTTTTCACTGGCGTCCGCAAGAAAATTGTCCAACACATACTGGCCCATTTGAGATGCAGTAACCTGCTTGCCACCTTTGAAGCTCACCTTGATAGCAGCGTCCGAAAGCGATTTGAAACGCTCAGATCCGATATACATGGTCTTGGTGTCAGTCTGACTTCCGATTTTGGGTCGCGACCCTTTACTGGCCAACATAGAATCTCCTGACAAGCGAAATCACGCCATGGCGGATACCCATAGCGTGTTAATTAGGTTTTACGGTTAATTACAGACTTAGCGAATCAGTTCGTTCACGTATGGACGATCGATTACAGAAACAATGCGCGAATGCTTTAGCTTAGAGGCAATGTCGGTGTCTTGTTTCAATAGGTCAAAGAAAGCAGTTTGGCGTGCAAGCTTACATTTCATCATGGTGATTGCTTGAAGCTTCTCTAACACCTCTGCCGAAACGTTGCGAAGCTCAAGCTGAGTCACCTTCTCATCTGTACGCAAAAGCAAGGATTGCCGCAGCGTTTCAATCAAGGAGTTGGAAACCGTGCAGATATCGCCACCGAATCTCACGAATTCGCGAACACCAGGGATCTCAGCAATGACAGATGTGTGAACCTGTTCGGGGTCCAAACGTATGAACAGGTAGCCTGGGAAAAGCTGGGTTTGGGTGGTACGTACGCCGTTACAGTCGGCCCGCCTTGTGACCTTGATCTTGCTGGGGGCAAAGGTCTCAACACCTAACGCTGAGGCGCGAGCGGTGACCATCTGGAAGGCGTGCAGGTTATGGGTGATTAGGTACCATCTTAACATCCGTTTACTCCTATCAATGGGCACGCGCCGCCACAAACGCGCCGTCTGCGCATCCTTCCAAGCTTTGCCTTTGTGAGCCGTGCCCCCCTTTCTCCGGGGGCGCCGATTATAGATACCGACAACAAAATTGCAATGGCACAATGACATCTCGCAATTTTATGGACTCGCAACAAAATTATCAATCATTTTTACCCAATATGCAATTTTGCCGTTCCAATCCTCCGTAAAGGGCTGAAACTAGTAGGTTTTCAGGAAGAAAAATGTCCTCCGCCATTCGCAAACTGATCGGATCGCGCATCAAGGCACACCGCAAGGCCATGGGGATCACCCAGGCTGCTCTCGCGGAGGTTCTGGATTGCGAGGTCACTACGCTGGGCCGTTATGAGCGCGGTGAGTACGCTCCTGACGGCGAGCAGCTGGTGCGAATGGCCGAGCATTTCAATGTGTCACCAATGGATTTCCTACCGTGCTCAGTTGATATCAAACGACAAAAAGTCATCGAACTCCGAACAGACCTGGTCGAATTGGTCTACAACATCAACGATCAGGCGGTTCTCGAAAGGCTTATCCAGATCGCCAAACTGGCCTCCCCTGCGAGCCGGTAAACCTAAGCCAGCTTATTGAGCTAAACTTGGCTAGAATAGGATCTTTGGGTATCTGTCAGCCCCCTAATGACAGCAACGGGATCTCTAGGCCTGAGAAACATGAATCTTAAAAATGTAGAAAAACTAATCAGGAACCTTGGTTATCCTTACGAAGCGCTAATATCTAATGAAATAATTGATGATCTTCCTCTCTTGCAAGCTGATGAAGAAGATGAAACGTTAGAGCTGACTTTGGCACCAGGACTTGAACTGATATTTTGGGCAGACACGGAAGTCTTAGAAATGATATACATAAACCTCGACAAAATGAACAATGGTCAAAGGGCTTATCAAGGCGCCTTACCCGCACCGTTAGATAACCTATACACCTGCAAAGATGTGCATGTGGCACTCGGGAAACCGATGTTTTCAAAATCACGCATAGAGTTACAAGGCACAGGATATCAAGGTTGGGATACATACCAGCTCGACACCAAAATGCATCCTGCAGCTTTCTTAGAGTTTCAATACATCCAAAATCTAGAGCTGAGCAAGATCGTCATATCGCTTATGGATAAAAACGTATAACAATCAACTACGTACATTTATAGTCAAAAAAAAGGCCTCAGAAATGAGGCCATTTGCTTTTTACAATTACAACTATTGATTTTCTACTGAGTCGCGATCTGCCTTCTCTAGCGCATCCAAGCACTGTTTAAACAGCACACCTAGTTTCTGTATGCCTCTTTCCTCTGCTATGCGGTAGAAACGTTCTTTATCTGCGTCATCGACTCGAATATTGAACTGGACCTTTGGAGGCTCGGCAGATGTGCCAAAAGGCCGTCTGGCATGGACCGGTTTATCAACCGACGCTTCACGCGAAGGCCACTTGCTAGCGCTCGCTATCGCATCGATATCGGACGATATCGCCGTGTTAACGTCGGATTCTTTCGGCTTGAATCTTCCCAGCTGTGCAAAAGGATTGGGGCGATCTGTGTCAGTCATGATGTTAGCTCTCTGTCCAGTATCGAAAGCACCTCTGCGGCTACCCCTTCCGCGTTCATCAGAGCGGTATCCAGACCGGGTACCTGGGCTGGGTCCATTTCTTCCAAAGACCTCTTGAATGTGAATAAAGCTCGGAAAGCATCACGCTCACACATTTCAGATTTGAACACTGTTACGCCCTGATCAATCAAGCTACTGCGCAGACTCGATGTGGTCCTGGTGGAGTAGGCTGCTGGGGTTCCAGTAAACAGAACAGCATAGGGTAGCTTATAGCCTGGGGCATGGCGTCTTACTGACAATTCCTGGTCATGTATCAGTTCCATCGCTTTGGAAGCCTCAACAGCGTCCAGATAAGATCCTCGCATAGGGACAATCACAAAATCCGATTCTTGCAGAGCATGGACGACGATCTTCGCGGCCGTCCCTTCCAGATCCACAAAAACGAAAGGGTCCTTCTGTGCTGCCTCCCGGATCTTGCTTGCGATGTTGTTCTCAGTCACGCCGGACACGATATGCAGATTGGGAGGACAAAATCCCCCCTGTGCCCAGACGGTCATTGGAGTATTTGGGTCCGCATCGATGATCGTTACAGCTGCGCCATTTTTGGCCAGTTGTAGCGCGACCGTCAGACACGTTGTTGTCTTTCCTACCCCGCCCTTAGGGCATATGAAAGGTACTGTAGGCATCTGGATCTCCTGCACCTGGTACTAAGTACCGGGGCTAAAATGGTCAGTTCACCACGTAAACTAGACTACGCTATCGCATGATATCGAACGTTATCGTATCAAGCACCTCGCTAAGGTTCACGTACGATATCGTACGCTATCCCGTGATATTAAGCGATTACTCAGCCTATGCATAGCATGTGATAACGCAAGCTATCTATCGATATCGAACAGGACTCTAACGCCCAGTAGCACGCGATATCGCACGCTATCAAGGCGATAGCTGCCAGTGCTGCCAAGCACTGCGCCGCAGTGAAACGCAAAAGGGCTTGAGCTACACAGGCTGGGGCAGCGTTGCCTGCAAATTCCAGCAGCAACGGGAGATGATCAGGATGAGCCAGATCTCGAAGTGGTACAGCCATAAGGGCGTGCACGTTTGTGATACATTCCTGACGGGACATATTTATTCCATACCTGGTTGGTGTGTTCCACGCTGGGGGCGGTTGCAGCCGTACCCCGGCATCCTTTCACTACGCATCTCAAACGATGAAAGCTAAAACCGGAATGACGTCTTGGGGAACCCGGCCTGTGAGGACCAAGAATCGATTCCAGACGCCGTATGGCACCTTGTAGGTTCCTGCTTTGTACTCCCTGATACGCCTGTCAGCTGATTGGCCACGAAGTCCCAAGAGCCTGGCCAGCTTCATATCTGTGTCGAAATCTGGAAAAACTGTCTGAAAATGCCGTAAGAAAGCCTCCACCATTTCAGGTGCCGGCGGCTCCCACCCTTCATCCTCACGCAAGAGATGCGCACGCGGGAACTGGCTCTCGTCGAAACCTGCGGGACCAGGGATGTATGGCGCATCGAGGTTAGCCCGCAGCTGATCGATACCGGCCTCGGTGGCGGCCTTGTACACAATTTTTTGCTGCTCGCTGATTGATGGTAACGGTATGTCGATTTTCATGAATGGTCCTTGGTATTGAAAAGTAGGGGGCCTTGCGGCCCCTTTCCTTACCGTGGCGACAGCTCGATACTTCGAACGTCTGAAACACGGATATTGACCAGACTCAATGTTCCTGTAGCTAACTGCTTCCAATGCCCTGTTTGATGTACGTGTACCAGGGCGTAAAACAAGTAGTCAGGTAACAGCAGGTCGATCCGATCAATCCGAATTCCGATGTGCTCTGGATTGAACACTCGAACCGGCTCGCCACATCGATCTGCAGAGCCCCGTCGAACGATCCAAAAATGCGCGTCTGGAAAGTCCGTCCGGATGGTCGCTATCGCAGCTAGTTTCATCTCGTTCTCCGTGGAGGCATGACCAGCCTGCTCGAAGTCGAGTGGCTCTCTGCATGCCACCAACGAAGCCATTATAGGCGGATTCCGCCTAGAAGTAACCCTGATTAGGCGGAATCCGCCTATTTGCCGACGAACGGTAGCTTTGCCCGTTACTAGTAAGCGGCTGGTGAACACGTCTTCCATTTTGATGAGGGCATCGCGTGGTCTGACCGTCATCTCGCATTGGCCGACGCGAAATCCTTGATCACACTGAAAAAGGTTTCAAGAGAGCGGGAGATAAACTTGTCTCTGTGATAAATCGCGTGCAACTGCCGTTTGTGCTCAGGAATCATGTGGTTCAACGAGATCAGGCTCCCCTCGGCGATGAGATCTCCAACCACCCAATAGGAAAGGCAACTGATTCTGACGCCAGCCGAGACCATCCGCTTGATAGCTTCTGAACTGCCAATCTGCCGGGCATTGCGCCAGGCACCCAGGTGTGGAAAAAGCCAGCGCTGAACCTCTTCAGCCGTACCCGATCCCTCTTCGCGTACCAGCCAGCGCGCTTCTTGCAGGTCACTAAGCGAAAGCCGCCCCTTGTGTGCCAGAGGGTCATCTGCCGCTGCGACAATGATCAACTCGTCTTCACACCAGGGCTGCACGGCCAGAGTGGGCTGATGGCTCGGCCCCTCGACCAGGCCAACGTCAATTGACAATTGTGCCGCCTGCCGGGCGATCTCTGCGCTGTTGCCCAGGATGACATCGATCTGTGTCCCGCCGGCACGCTCGGCCATGTGTTGCATCAGCAGCGGCATGATGTAGTTGCCAATCGTCGTGCTGCAACCTACCCGCAGCCGCGCGACCACGTCAGTCCGAAAACCACCCTCGATCTCCAGTGCAGCCTCCAGCAGGCGGATAGCCTTGGGCAATAGTGCCTGGCCGTTTTCGTTGAGCACCAGGCGTTTGCCGACGCGGTCGAAGAGTCGAATATCCAATGCGCCTTCGAGTTCTTGGAGTGCTGCGCTGGTGGCTGACTGCGAAAGAGCGAGGGTTGCGCTGGCTTGGGTGGTTGAACCCAGCTGGGCGATAGCGCGGAAGATGTGGAGTTGCCGAAGTGTGAGCTTCACTTTCTTACCTTGAAAATAGGTATGCCATATTCAAAATATCCGTTTTTCCAGATAGATGCATGCCGCTATTCTGAACCTGTTGCCGCATCGCAATCATTCGGAGGTTTTATGCGCGAGATCAGCCTTATCAAGGTCATGCAGGGCGGCCAGCCGCTCTCGGCGCTTTCCAATCCCAAGGAAGCGATTCGACAGTTCACGCCTAACTGGTTTGCCGCAACGATGGGCACCGGCATTCTGGCCTTGGCCCTGGGGCAGTTGCCGGGTCACAGTATGCTGCTTACAGGTATTGGGGAGGCGCTTTGGCTGTTCAATATCCTGCTGTTTACCGTCTTTACCCTGATGTACGCCGCCCGCTGGGTGTTCTTCTTCGATGAGGCCAAACAGATCTTTGGGCATTCCACGGTTTCGATGTTTTTCGGCACGATACCGATGGGCCTGGCAACGATCATCAACGGCTTGGTTCAGTACGGCCTGCCGAACTGGGGAGACGGTGTGATCCCCTTGGCCCATGCGCTCTGGTGGCTGGACGTCGCCATGGCACTGGCGTGTGGGGTGCTGATCCCGTTCATGATGTTTACCCGGCAGGAGCACAGCATCGATCAGATGACTGCTGTATGGCTGCTTCCTGTGGTAGCGGCGGAAGTGGCAGCGGCGAGCGGCGGTACCATCGCACCGCATCTGGCTGATACCAGTGCTCAGTTCACGATGCTGATCACCAGCTACGTCTTGTGGGCCTACTCGGTTCCAGTTGCCTTAAGCATACTGGTTATTCTGGTACTGCGTCTGGCACTTCATAAATTGCCCCATGAGAGCATGGCGGCGTCGTCTTGGTTATCGCTGGGGCCAATTGGCACGGGCGCTCTGGGCATGTTGGTCATTGGTAACGATGCACCGGCAATCTTCGCTGCCCACGGCATGTCAGGCGCCGGCGTGGTGGCCGGGGGTATCGGGGTAGTATCGGGTGTCCTGTTCTGGGGCTTGGGCTTGTGGTGGATGCTGTTGGCGCTGTTGATCACCGCGCGTTATGCCAAGGGCGGCATACCCTTCAATCTTGGCTGGTGGGGCTTCACATTCCCGCTGGGGGTATATGCGGTGACCACGCTGAAGCTCGGCGCGACGCTGAACTTGGCCTTTTTTGATGTGCTGGGCATTATCCTGGTGATGATGTTGGCCATCATGTGGCTGGTGGTTGCGACCAAAACCGCTGCCGGTGCATACCGTGGCAATCTATTTGTATCGCCTTGTATCGCGTCGCTGAACGCCAAACGCGCCAGTCGCTAACGATCAGACACTCGCCACGTTCGCCGCCCGGGCCAGCGTGGCGACAATGTCTTTAGCGACATCAGGATGCTGACACACCGAAAGCGGGCTTGGGTGCGGCATGGCGAACAGCCTGACCTCGGGGCGATGATGCTCGATTTCGGGTGCCGCTCTTTGAGCCACGCGTCCAGCCAAGACCACGACGCGCAGGCACGGGAGCAGATCCATTACCTCTTTCAGCAGTGTGACGCCCTCTGTGATTTTCGAGCGGGTGATCGCTTCGGCAGGACTGTCCAGCTTCGGCAGCCACGGATAGATATTCCACAAAATGGTCTGCTCACGCGCGAGGCACGCCTGTTCAAGGAAGCGCTTCAGGTTGCGCTGGGAGGGCCCTGTGTTGTCGCGGGAAAAGAAGCGTGGCCACGAGCAATCCCTGGCCGGAGATTCCAGCAATATCAGAACAGACGCATCGACCCCACCATCCAGCGGATCAAAGTACGGCAGTCGTCTAGCTCCCAGGCTCCGGGCGTCTACCCACTTGTTCAGAATACCAGCAGGCTGGGAGTACAGACGATGTCTGCGGGTATCTTGAATATTCATCTAGTCTCTAGGCGTCGAGGGGAAACCGTGCTCGCGTCAACGATTGCGAAGCACTATTTACGTGACAATCGCGCGAGTGATATGTTGCTTCTAAGGAGATGGCATTCCTCCTCACAACCGCCCCGTGCTGATGATGCCTACGTGAACCCTGGACAGGGTGCGTAGGTGTGCCCCCTGTCCGCGAATCTAGGACAGGAAATTGACTCAAAATTCCGTATTAACTCTCTATCGCAATCTGCGGTTATCAGCACCTCCTCGGCCCTACCAGCTTCGAGGAGATTTGCAGTCATGCTGAAATCACTCTTTGTCATCGCCATCGGCGCATCACTTGGTGCCTGGTTGCGCTGGCTCTTGGGTATGAAGCTCAACGCTCTGTTCCCGACTATTCCCCCAGGCACTGTAGTGGCGAACATGGTCGGGGGATACATCATTGGCCTAGCCATCGCGCTCTTGGCCGCATCTCCCTCCTTAAGTCCAGAATGGCGCTTGCTGATAATCACGGGCTTTTGTGGGGGACTTACCACCTTTTCCACCTTTTCAGCCGAAACAGTTGCCCTCATCCAAGAAGGAAGATTGCTGTGGGCGCTCGGCTCAATTTCATTGCACGTTGTAGGTTCGTTAGCGATGACCGCTGCCGGACTACTTTCCTACCAAATGATTGGTACTCGCTGAGGAAATTGAAATGAAAGGCTATATGGTCGTTTTCTTCACCCAACAAAACCGTCGTTATCAAGGAAAGATGCTCGGCGAATGGATCGTCGACATAGCTAAGGAAATGGGGCTGCGCGGTGCCACGCTATGCACCGGAATCGAAGGTTTTGGACACACTGGAAAACTTCACTCATCGCACTTTTTTGAGCTGGCTGATCAACCTACCGAGATTCGCTTGGCAATGACGGAGGAGGAGTCAGAGTTATTATTCAAGCGACTGGACTGTGAGGAAATTTCGGTGTTTTTCACAAAAACGCCAATCGAGATGGGCACACTTGGAAAAGCGCCTTCCAGCGCAGCCCCGTCTACAACTTCGGAGCTATGAACATGAGCTATACGGACATTTCAGCTGGTAAAGCGATTCCCGATGACTTCTTCACCGTTATTGAGATCCCTGCAAACCACTCGCCGATCAAGTACGAGGTGGACAAGCCAAGCGGACAGATCTTCGTTGACCGCTTCCTCAGCACGCCGATGTTCTACCCGGCCAACTACGGGTTCATTCCAAATACACTGAGCGATGACGGCGATCCTCTCGACGTCCTAGTGATTTGTCCTTACCCGGTATCACCTGGCGTTGTCATTCGTAGTCGCCCGGTTGGTGTGATGTACATGACGGACGAAGCTGGAGCGGATGCCAAGGTGATCGCAGTGCCTCATGAAAAACTCAGCTCTATGTACAGCGACGTTAAGGAGTGCTCAGACCTGCCTGCATTACTCCTCGCGCAGATCCAGCACTTCTTCGAAAACTATAAGGCGTTGGAACCGGGTAAGTGGGTAAAGATGGGGCGATGGGGTAGCGCAGATGAGGCTAGGGAAGAAATCCGCAAGTCAGTAGCTGCCTACGTTCCAAAGAGGCTGATGTCTCACTAGAGAATCTGGACTGTTAGAGTGAACCCACTTATGCGGAAGTAGCTCAGTAATCTCACTCGCCCGCTGTGTTGGCAGGCGGGTGAGCACGTCCTTTAGGTACGCATACGGATCATGTCCATTGAGCCGTGCCGTCTGGATCAAGCTCATAATTGCAGCCGCACGTTTACCGCTGCGCAATGAGCCCGCAAAGAGCCAGTTCTTACGCCCAAGAGCCCATGGTCGGATCTGGTTCTCTGCCCAGTTGTTGTCTATGGGTACAGCTCCGTCATCGAGGTAGCGCGACAGCGCTGTCCAGCGTTTCAGGCTGTAATCGAGTGCTTTGCTGATGGCTGAGCCCTCGGGCACAAGATCGCGCTGGGCAATCATCCAGGCATGCAGCTTTTCCATCACAGGGATGGCTTTTTCTTGCCGTATTCGGCGTCGCGCATCCGGCTCAAGATCGCGGACTTCGCTCTCGATTTCGTACAACAACTGGATATAACGCAGGGCCTGCTCAGCCAGCGTGCTTTTGTTCGTGGCGTGCAGTTCAAAGAACTTACGCCGCGCATGGGCCATGCAGCCGATTTCGGTCACGCCAAGTTCGAAGCTGGCTTTGTAGCCGCCAAAATCATCACAGACCAGTTTGCCTTTCCAGTCTTGCAGAAAATTGCGAGCATGCTCTCCGGCACGGCTGAGACTGAAGTCGTACACCACCGCTGCCGCGTCCGAGAACTGGCTGGTGGCATAGGCCCATACATAGGAACGGTGAGTCTTCTTCGTTCCCGGCATGAGCATCTGCACGGGTGTTTCATCGGCATGAATGACCTGCTGCCCGAGTACCACGTCGCGCAGCGCGTCGACCAGTGGCTGCAACTGTACGCCCGTCATCTTCGCTGCTTGGCCCGGGATTGCGCCTGAATGGCGGCTGTTTCTGATCACCGGATTTTGCGGCGGCTTAACCACCTTCTCGACGTTTTCTGCTGAGACACTGATGCTAATCCAGCAAGGAAGGCTGCTCATGGCGCTGACTGCAATCAGCGTTCATGTCGTGGGGTCCCTGTGCATGACAGCCCTGGGTATCTTGACCATCAACCTGCTGCACCCACGCTAAAGGCAATAGCATGAACGACTATCTCGTTACGTTCTATACCGAACAAAATCGTCGCCATGAACATCAGCAGATTGGAGATTGGCTTCTGGATCTTGCTAAAGAGCTTCACCTAAGTGGCGCAACGTTGTCAGTGGCGGCTGAAGGCTTTGGCCAAGATGGAAAACGCCACTCCGCTCATTTTTTGAGCTTGCCGATCAGCCCATCCAGGTAACGATGGCGCTGACTCAAATTCAACACGACATGCTGTTTCAACGCCTCGAATCGGAAGACTTGGCACTGTTCTACATCAAGACGCCTGCCGAGATTGGCACGGTAGGACGCCACCGCCCTTCCCAAGAGACAGAGTCATCCTCGTCCTGAGCTGACGCACCTTTGAATCGGTTAAGGCGGCCGCGGTAACCAACGGCATCAAGGGATGGCTTTCACTGAGCCCCATTTGCGGACTCATCAGCTCACTCGTCGTAGAGAGTGGGCTGATGGTCCTAGCTTGGTAGCGTTGCTCAGCGAGGCGCCACCTAATCGACCTCATTTGCGTGGTTGCAGATGAGCAATGCAAGGCGAGACGAACAGCGTCCCGCGGTAGGCACCGGCTAGGGTGCGTCCCGCGACCACCGCCCACAGAGCAGTCAAGGCGACGACCAAAAAGGCACCGAAGACGGTAAGGAAACCTGACCCAAGCGTGCTTCCCAAACGTAGCGTCGTGACGGCATAGACGCCCAGTGGAAAAGTAAAACCCCACCATCCCAGGTTGAAAGGGATGCCGTGGCGCGCGTACTTCAGCGTGATCAGTATGGCAAGGCTCATCCACCACAAGCCGAGTCCCCATAGTAGGATCCCGCCAATTACGCCTAGCCCCTGCGCGACGGCGCCAATTCCGGCCATACCGTGAGCAGCGAAGATGACCGGCGCGTCGCTGCCCATCACGAGCAGACCCAACGCACCTGTACCAATGGGGCCAAGCGATAACCAGCTCGATGCAGCCATGTTCTCGTGAGGCAGCTTGTGCAGTGCCATCCGCAATAGCAGGATCACGAGGACACTTAGGGCGACAGGTACCGAATAGGCCCAAAGCACATAGCTGGTCACCAGCACGGTGAATTGGTGCCCGCCATCGGCTAGGTGCGGTGCCAACAGCCCGCCACTGGCAGCGGCCACTTCGGCGGCTACCACAGGTAGCAACCATACCGCCGTCATTTGATCGATGCTGTGCTGCTGACGAGTAAACATCAGGTACGGAATCGCTACTCCGCAAACCAGTGCCATGGCCGCATCGACCCACCAAAGTCCGGTGGCAATCGTGACAGCCACCTCACCCCATCGTGGCAGCCCAAAGATCAGCATTCCGTTGATGATTGTTGCCAACCCCATCGGAATGGTGCCGAAGAACATCGATACGGTGGAGTGGGCAAAAATTTGCTTGGCTTCGTTGTAGAACAAGATCCAGCGAGCGGCATACAAGCCGCTGAATAGAACGAAAAGCAAAATGTTGAACAGCCACAGTCCTTCGGCGATCAGACGCAAGCCGGGTACCGACGCGGGAAAACTCGCTAAGGCGATTGCCAAAATACCGGTGCCCATCGTTGCCGCAAACCAGTTGGGGGTGAACTGGCGAACGACTTCGAGCGGCTGCTTGAGCTGGCTGAGCGGCTTGCCGCCGGTGCGCAGGGCTATAGCATCCTTTAATGTCATGAGGTGAGCTCCGCTGAGGAATGCAAACAGTCTAGCCCGGCTCGATTATCTGAAAAATTGAATATGATATAAAAAGTAATCTACTAAATAGATAAGCAGTCCCCGCTGTCCGCAGGGACTGCTCCACGATCAAGGCTTCGCGACGTGCCAGACTTGATTGACACCTTCACCGGTCGTTTCACCGGGCTTGCTGTCCTTTACCCAGGTATAGAGTGGCTGCCCCTTATAGGCCCATTGCTGGCTACCATCCTCACGCTGTACTACGGTATAGCCGTCACCGCTCTTGGCCCCTGCCGGTGCCATCAGCGGCGGCCAGTTCTTGGCGCACGGGCCGTTGCAGGCGGACTTACCCTCGCTGTCCTTGGTGAAGGTGTAAAGCGTCATACCCTTTTCATCCACAAGCACCTTACCCAAGGTGGTGTCGCCAACCTTGGCGGGCGTGGCCGCCACGGCCAGCCCTGTCATGGAGAAAATGGCAGTGGCAATCAACACTTGTCTGAGCATGCTGGACCTCGATGGTTATTGGTTATTAGTATTTCGATTGGAGCACTTGCACTTGCACGGGAGCACCTGGCGCATCGGCTGCACCAGGTGCGATGACGAGGTAGCGCTGTTCATCCGCCTGGGATTGCTGAACCAGTTGGCGTATCGGTCCTACCGCATTCACGATAGCTGCGCCGGCGGGATTGGTTTGAAAAGCGGCGAGAGACTCAAGAGCGCCGCTACCGTCTGCATGACGAGCCAACGCTAGTACATAGGGCTGCTTGGCCACCAGGCCCGTAACCGAGGCCTGCAGGACCTGAGTCAAGCCCTGGTCGAAAAGTGTCACCTGAGTGGTATGACGTTCGTGTTGACCCGGCGGAGCCAGGGCGATCTGAATACTCTTGGCGGCGCTCCCTAACGGCTTAAGATTTGCCAGCCCAGCGCCCTGGGTAGCGGCGCGGGGAACGTAGACCAAAGCCTGGGGCGCCTGCCCCACGGGTACAGTGGTTTCAACGCTATTGGTCAGCGTATTGATGACGGCCACACTGTCAGCATTCTCTAGTCCCACGTACAACCGCGTGCCATCTCCTGACGGCCAGAGACCGTGGGGCAAAGCGCCAACAGGAATGCTGGCGACTTGGCTGAAATCATCGGTTCGGAAGACCTTGACTCGATTTTCTCCGCCTACCGTTACATAGGCGAAGCTTCCGCGGGCATTGCGAACCAAGTTGACGTGATTAGTGATCGCGCCAGTATCAAGCGTCTTAATCAAGCTGAACGGCGGTTTGGCTGCGAACACCTGGGTCTTACCGACATCTTTTAGGGTGAGCCAGACCTGTTGGCCATCTGCAGACGCAGCGATGTTGGGGCAGAAGGGACTCGCCTGAGCGACGCGGCCAACAATTCGATGCTCGGCAACCGAAACCACTACGGTTTCCGGAGTGAACGAGGAGCAGACGTAGCCATAGCGGCCATCAGGGGAGAAGATCTGCATGCCGGGGCCTGGCGGTACGCCAATTCGCGTCTTCTCTTTGAAAGTCACCGGGTCGATCACGGCGATATAGTCCTCGCCCCGTACCGTGACCCAGAGCTCTTTGCCGTCAGGGGTGAAAAAGGCTTCATGAGGCGCGCGACCCAGATAGGTTTTACCCTTCACCTGGTTGTTGGCGGTGTCGATGAAGGACACGGAGTTCGAGCCTATCGCTACGACGGCCAAGGTTCGCCCATCTGGCGAAAATCCCAAGCCATGCACCAGTAGCTCGCCCTTGTACAAAGGACTCAAGTTCTTGGGTTGGCTGTCGCCTAGGGTGATGACGCCGAGCAATTTTTCCGTGCTGGGATCAATCACCGATACCGTGTTGGAGAACTGCTCCGCCGTATACACACGGTCTTGGGAACTAATCGTGATGTCCGGTTGTGCAGCAGCACGCGGAACTTGACCGGCTGAAGCGGTGCAGGAGATTACTAACAACACAGCGGCGAGCGGGGTGAGCGACAATCGAGGCATGAGGATTACCGAGTTGGAGAGGCGGGCAATTCAGAAAGCGCCTGCTGCATGACGGCGATTTCCTGTTGTTGGGTGACAATGATCTCTTGGGCCAGACGGCGTAGGCGTTCGTTATGGCCATACCGCAATTGGATCCGTGCCATTTCGATCGCACCCTGGTGATGTGCCGTCATCTGGGTCACAAAGTCGCGGTCTACGTTGCCACTGCTGGGCTTGTGCATCGCGGCCATCATCTGATCCATGGCCTGACGGTTGTCGGCCTGCGCCGTGGCGGCGCTGCTATCAGGTTCGGCCCAGGCAATGGGAAGCACGAGCACCAGAAGGGTGACTGCCAACAACGGGTGTTTGACTGAAAACACGTGGCGCTCCAGCAGACTGGTGAGTTTCCAATGCAGACGTTTGTACGGTCTGGGTTATTCCATACCTACAAAAATAAAAATTGTGGGGAATAAAAGGTCAGCTCAAGCGTCTGTCAGCGATACCAGGGGAATGTCCATGCTTGATGACGCCATGCTTTCTCAGCTACTACCGTCTCTGCGTCGCTTCGCAAGATCGCTTACTCGTCACGAAGCCAGCGCCGATGACTTGGTCCAGAGTTGTCTAGAACGGGCGCTTACGCATGGGAACACGCGCTGTCCCGCCGGTGATGTGCGAGCCTGGCTGTTCACCATCCTGTACCGCCAATTCGTTGATGGCCGACGTCGTGAGCGCCGCTATGGTCGTCTGTTGGAGTGGCTGGGATTCCAAGAGGTCCCGGTTGAGCCTTCGGCTGAGACGATCTATCTGGATCAAGAAGCGTTGACGAATCTTGAGAGACTCAATGACGAACAGCGTGCCCTGCTGCTGTTGGTCGCGGTGGAAGGCATGAGCTATCGCGATGTATCACAGGCGCTTGGCATTCCACTGGGAACCGTCATGTCTCGTTTGGCGCGGGCACGCGCGGCCTTGAGACAGATCCACGAAAGTCCTTTGGCTACCGCCGCTTTGCGAGTATTGAAATGATGTATCGACCTCCTACTCCTGAAGAGTTGATGGCTTATGCCGACAATCAGTTGGATGCGCTGCGGCACGAGGAGGTGATGCGCTATCTTGCAACCCATCCGGAAGATGCCGCACGGGTAGCTGATATCCGCGAGCAGAATCGTCGGCTACGGCTGGTTTTTTCTCCCGTGCTTGAGCCTTTACCGACACACCTTATGCCAGCAGTCGTGCGACACCGGATAGTCGCCAGACGTAAAAGACGTATGACTTATCTCGCTTCGCTAGTGCTGACGTTAGGCCTGGGTAGCGGCTTAGGGTGGCAGGCACGGGAATCGATGCTGCGGCGGGCGCACGTTCCAATGGCGGATGCCGTGGAGGCTTATCGACTATTTGCGAGCGCCGAGGGGCGGCCGCCAGTCGATGTAACCGGCCAGGACGGTGCGATTCAGCATTGGCTTGAAAGGACATTTGTGCAGGCGCCCGCCCTCCCTAACCTGGAGCGCTTCGGCTTGATCCCAGTGGGTGGTCGTCTCATGGCCACGGACACCGGCGCCGCCGCGATGGTGCTCTACCGGGATACGAAAGGGCGCCAAGTGATCTTCTATGTGCGGCATCCCAACAGCCAGCGCGACGTTGGCCACGGATCTCGTAGGGAAAGCGATGTTACGGCTGACTATTGGTCAGGACAGGGCTACAACTTTGCGTTGGTGAGTCCTAGCGAAGCATCGTTTGATACCTTGCGTGAGGCGATCTCGCATAGGCCACCTCTCTAGTTCCCGTTCAGACCAGTGCTCGTTGCTTGAAACCAACCCTGTCCAACATTTGGGGGTCATTTCACCTCCTTGCGTTCCGAATAGCGGTCTACCAGGTAAGTCTCTCGACCTCGTACCAACAACGTGAATTTCACCAGTTCCTCCATAACGTCCACTACCCGATCGTAGTAGGCAGACGGCTTCATGCGCCCGGCTTCGTCAAACTCAAGGAAGGCTTTGGGTACCGAGGATTGATTCGGGATCGTGACCATACGCATCCAGCGGCCCAGGATACGAAGTTGATTGACCGTATTGAATGACTGGGATCCACCACATACCTGCATCACAGCCAACGTCTTGCCTTGCGAGGGTCGCAGTGCGCCCAACGCCAAAGGTATCCAATCGATCTGCGCCTTGAACACGGCCGACATCGATCCATGCCGTTCCGGCGAACACCACACCTGACCCTCGGACCACAACACCAGGTCGCGCAGTTCCTGCACTTTTGGATGTTCCACCGGTGCATCATCAGGTAACGGCAGACCTGAAGGGTCGAAGATGGCCGTCTCTGCGCCCATGAGGTTTAGGAGTTGCGCTGCCTCTTGGGTCAGCAACCGACTGAACGAGCGCTCACGGGTGGATCCATAAAGCAACAGGATGCGAGGCTTGTGATCGGGCTGCATACCCTGGCTAAGCTTCTCAGGCGTAGGCACATCGAGCAGGGTTAGGTCCAGGCTGGGAAAGTCTTCCGGATATTCGGATGTAGGCTCGATCATTACAGCGCTCCAATCCTGTCCAACGCATGCTTGAGCTCTGCTGAACTGAGCGCATCCAAATCCAAAGCAAAGAAGGCCGTAAATCGGTTCCGGATAGTTGCCACGGTACCATCAAAGGCTGCCTGCTTTTCCTCATCGCTGCCAACGATATCCGAGGGATCAGACAACCCCCAATGACTCTTGATAGCAGGGCCAAAATAGACAGGGCAGGGCTCGCCTCCAGCCTTGTCACAGACGGTGATCACAACGTCAGGCGGATTGTCCTGGAAGCTCTCCGAGCCCTTGCTATGTAGCACTGACGTATCAATGCCGAGCGCTTGGAGGGTACTGACCGCCTGTGCATTGAGTCGTCCGCTCGGAAAGCTGCCGGAGCTCACTGCTGTGACGCCTTCAGGGGCCAAGTGGTTGAACAGCGCCTCAGAAAGCACGCTCCGACAGCTATTAGCGGTACACATGAAAAGGATTTTCATCGGTGGCTCCTAGGCTTGGATGCTGAGCCGCAAAGCGAGTGCGGCCAGGGTAATAAGCAGAACAGGGATGGTCAGCAGGCTGCCAACTTTGAAGTAGTATCCCCACGTGATGCGGATGTGTTTTTGAGCCAGTACGTGGAGCCACAGCAACGTGGCCAGGCTACCGATCGGAGTGATCTTGGGGCCCAAGTCGCAGCCGATGATGTTGGCGTACACCATGGCCTGATGGACCACGCCTGTGGCCTGACTGTCCTGAATCGATAGGGCACCGATAAGCACGCTGGGCATGTTGTTCATAACAGACGACAGCAATGCGGCCACCACACCGGTACCCATAGTTGCAGTCCACAGGCCCTGTTCTGCGAAGATATTGAGCAGAGACGTGAGAGCGTCAGTCAGCCCTGCGTTGCGCAGCCCATAAACCACCAGGTACATCCCTAGCGAAAACACCACGACCTGCCACGGTGCATTTTTGATAACCGTACGGGTAGAAATAACGCGACCTTTGCCGGCGATCCCCAGAAGGATGAGTGCGCAGCTGGCTGCCACCGCACTGATGGGGATCCCCATCGGCTCCAGCGCGAACAGGCCGACAAGCAGTAATGCCAAGACCCACCAGCCGGCGACGAAGGTAGCCTTGTCACGGATTACAGTCTCAGGCGCATGAAGCTGCTGTGGATCATAGGTAGTAGGGATGTCGCGCCGATAGCACAGCCACAGCATGAACAAGGTCGCCATCACGCTGACTATGTTCACGGACCACATCACCGAAGCATATTCAGCGAAGCCTATTTGGAAAAAATCCGCTGACACGATATTGACTAGGTTGGACACCACCATCGGTAGGCTCGCGGTATCCGCGATGAAACCTGCAGCCATGACAAAGGCCAGGGTGGACGCCGGGCTAAAGCGCAAGGCTGTGAGCATGGCAATGACGATGGGGGTCAGGATCAACGCAGCGCCATCGTTTGCAAACAGGGCCGAAACAGCGGCGCCCAGCAGGATCATCAGGATGAACAACCGGATGCCTTTGCCTTGGCCCAACCGGGCCATGTGCAAGGCAGCCCACTCAAAGAATCCGGCCTCATCCAGTAACAAGCTAATGAAGATGACGGCGATAAAAGTGGCCGTTGCATTCCACACGATGGCCCATACCGTGGGTACGTCGCCTAAACCAACCACACCCGTAAGCAAAGCCAGTACTGCGCCGCCGGCGGCGCTCCAGCCTACGCCTAAGCCCTTCGGCTGCCAGATGACCAACATAAGTGTCAAAGCGAATATTGTGATTGCAGCAACCATATGGAGACGCTCCAGCGAAATCAGCAGCACGCGGCCTGACGGACCGGACGACCTTCCATTGATGCAAGACGGCTTACGTCTTGATCAATCCAGGACTGATTAGCACTGCGTGTTATCTGGAGCACTTGCATAACCCATTCGGGCAACTGTGGATGCAAGCGGTAATAAATCCACTGTCCCTGACGGCGGTCCGCTAATAACCCGCAATTACGAAGTTGGGCTAAATGCCGAGAGATTTTCGGCTGGCTATCATCCAGCGCCCAAATCAGCTCGCAAACACAGAGCTCGTCTTGGTCAGCGAGCATGAGCATGATGCGTGTGCGCGTTTCGTCGCCAAGACATTTGAAGACGGTCGCCGGTAGCAGATCCATGAGCACTCCTAGTGGATACGTATATTCACATATACGAATATACACATTCTTTTAGGATTCTGCACGATTCAGGAACGACTCTTTTTTTCCCTTCTTGTCAATACTGAAACAGCAAATTAGGTTGATTTATGACTTTCGAGGCATGCGAAGGCTTTCGGTCAATTACTGGTGATAAAATACGTTATCAACAGTAATGGACGGTTTTCGGGTAAGGTGGACGAATAGGCGTCAGGGCGTAACAGCGATGACCAAAATACGTGGAGGATTCCCAAGATGACCACAGAGATGACAAACGCTCATAACAACTCTGTTCAGCTGCGAGAAGGGGAGAGGCGGCTGACAGCGGTCGAGTTTCAGCAGTTGGCTGCAGTACCAGCTGCAGTCGAATGGTTTGCCAACATAGACAACCCACGCACGCGCCGTGCCTATCAAAATGACCTAACGGATTTCTCTTCCTTTATAGGGCTGGCCAGCGCCGATGACTTTCGCCAGGTCACCCGATCGCATGTCTTAGCCTGGCGTGCGGATCTAGAAGGGCGCGGCCTGGCAGGGGCTACCATTCGCCGCAAGCTCGCCGCGCTGGCCAGCCTGTTCGATCACCTTCTGGACAGCAACGCAGTGGCCGGAGGCAATCCGGTGCATGGCGTCAAACGTCCACGGATCGAAACCAATGAAGGCAAGACACCGGCCCTGGGCGATCACCAGGCCAAGGCACTGCTCGATGCGCCGGATGAGACGTCGCTGAAAGGCCTGCGCGATCGGGCCATCCTGGCCGTGTTGCTGTACCACGGCCTGCGCCGGGAAGAAGCTGCGCAGCTGCAGGTCAATCACCTGGTCGAACGTCGAGGCATTCGACACCTCATGGTGCACGGCAAAGGCGGCAAGGTGCGGTACCTCCCGGTGCATCCTGTAGCAGCGGATCGGATTCATGCGTACCTGGAACGCTCGGGGCATGCGCTGGCCAACCCAAAAGCCGCGCTGTTTGTGCCATTGCGGCACTGGGCGAAAGGCCTGGGCGTCACGGCCAATGGCATCTACACGCTGGTCGAGACATACGCGGAAAAGGCCGGCATCAAGGTAGACGGCCTGGGGGTCCACGGTCTACGTGCAACAGCGGCAACCAATGCCTTAGAGCATGAAGCCGACATCGCCAAGGTGCAGGCCTGGCTGGGTCATGCCAATATCAGCACGACCAAGATCTACGATCGGCGGCAGAACCGGCCGGAGGACTCTCCGACTTACAAAGTGAAGTATTAAACCAACTGCTCACGAAGTGTGCGTTTTTTTTGAGAAAAAATGAATAGGGATGCTGATAGCACACTGACAACCCTGTTTACAAAATAATTTTATTGGGGACAAATTCAACATCCAGCGGTGAGTTCTCACTTCCAATATATTTCGAGTGAATAAGAACACTTTTTGGCTCTAAGCTTTCAAGCAGATGCACAACAATCTCACCAACTGCCGTTGCATATTTATTTGTCATGAATTCACATGCACCATCACCATTAGCCGAGAGGACTTCAACTCTTCTTTTGACATCATCAGGAGCATGTATCCAATCTGCATAGTCACCTACGAAGCGAACTGGAAAGTAAGCTTCAAACGTCACTGTAACAACATAATGCCGTGCATTGACGCATGAAACTGTGCTAAATCTCACATTCTTTACACTGGACGCCACCGGTCCATCTACGCTAACCCCACGCCATGCATGCAATGGTAACTCGTCGTGATTTTCGATCATTCCGTCTTCCCAATACGAATAGTCAAAATCCGAATCCTTTGCTGAAAAATAACTCATTGCATTCGCGAGAAATGTTTCGGAGCCTATTACCTTCTTGAATTCTTCGATTATATTATCAAGTGCGTCTAACTCACTAAGAATACTTTCGAATTCAGTGCTGCGTACCAGTTCTGGCAAATCATTAAAGACAAGAACTTTTGGAAAGCTTTTTACATAGTCTTTAAGATTTCCGTCTTTACATACAAAGATCAACGGCATTCCATCATCGAGAAGCTTCTCCAGCGAAAGACCTATAACCGCATCAGGTATGTCGTCACGGTTTTTAATCTTTTTAAAAGCACCTTTGCCCTGAAAATAATCATCCCAGACCTTACTATATATACACGAATGAGGTTCCAAGACTTGGACTTTAAATTCTTCCATCCAAGTCTTAGCAGCATGGTCTAAGCGCGCCCTAAGCTCAGGTAATACTTCGGAAAGCTGCGAATCCAGACTAACTAATTCTGGAATCTCTTGTCCCGACCTACCAAAAATCTTAGAAATTTCCCGAAGACTGTCTTTGGCACTTTGATGCTTAGATAAAAAATCGGCGAGTCTTTTAGTCTCATATTCACGGATTACGATCTGACTCAGGACCAGTTCAAGAGCTCCTGCAGCGATAACTCGCTGTAGCAGCCTCATTGACTGAGAATTATACCCTTCTTGATGTAGGATATTCGTATCTAATGAAACTCTCAAGCTCGCACTCCAATTTAGATAAAACCGATCCAAACCACTGTGAATTATTTAAATTAAGAAGTCACAAAAGATTTGCAATTTTAGGAATAGCTCGCAAAAGGCTTGGTGATCGTTCGGAAGCTCTTTCAGCAGACCAATGGTCCCTAACAAACTCAGTCAAATGAATATTGTATCCTAAGCCTACTTGATTGGAACTACCTTTCCCAGGTAGCATTTCAATTCTTAGATCTCTGCGCTTAGACTTACGTATCAATCGTAGAAGCTCCTGCTTAGGATCTGTAATGGAGTCCGGGTCACGCCTCATCAGAGCCTGGCTCGACTGAGCAAAAGAGGACCATCCCTCATGATCTGCAAGAACCCAAGCCTCCGCCTCTCTGACTGCTAATCGTAGGGTGAATCTTGATGATGGATGAGATGGCATCCAAGCCCTTACTTGGGTCACAACGCAAGGTGCTTGGTCAGCATCGGCCAGCATGAACACAGGCGTTACTGACTTCGCAACGGAATTAAACTTTTCAATCATTGCTTTAAAGGGACCACACCCGTTTGCAACGGTTGTATGAATGGTAGTATCTCTATTCAGAAATAAGACCAGCTTTTCAGCTAGAACACAACATAGTTGGTCCTCTCCCACGATCACAATGTGTCCATGCATTACAAAAGTCCTAACTGATCTATATTACTGGGCCGCGCCTTGGGTAGCATAACCTCTGCAGGGGTCATTCCAGCATTCATCAGTTCCAGCTCAAAATTGTTAGCAATTCGGGCTGTAGTACCGTCGGCCCCTGCTTCTAGAAGAAGTATCGAATTACCCTCTAACGGGTTCCTTAAAAGAGCTTCACTGTGTGTAGTAATTATGACCTGTCTGCTGAGTGCCTTTTGCTTACGCAATATCCTGTCTATCATTAATGGGATATGTGCCACGATAGCATCATTCAGCGAAAGCTCAGGCTCTTCAAGTAGCAATAGCGTATTGTTTTCTTGAAGCATCCATAAAAGGCCAATCAAACGCAAGGTGCCATCTGAGAATTGATCTTCTCTTTGCCACGCTCCATAATTTCTCCAATGTTGATAAGATGCCATTAAGTGAGGCTGGCCATTCACCTTATCGAGCTCAAACTTAAGCTCACTAAACTGAGGTACTGCTTTCTCTAAGGCTGCTTGAATTCTTCGTAGTTTTGCATCTCTGGACCGGCTTGGAGTTTTGGCAATACGCTGTAGCAGCCCCTGACCAAATGGGTCATCTTCTAAAATTCTTCCTGACATTTCT
Organism: Pseudomonas sp. PS01301; assembly: GCF_029960215.1. Lineage (NCBI taxonomy): Bacteria > Pseudomonadati > Pseudomonadota > Gammaproteobacteria > Pseudomonadales > Pseudomonadaceae > Pseudomonas > Pseudomonas sp. PS01301. The sequence continues at coordinate 25,886 of NZ_JASCPM010000043.1, forward strand.
GAAAATTTGAGCAGCTGAGGTACTAAATGCAAGTAAGTTGTACTTCCAAAAAAATCAGCAATCTCACGGAAATCTTTGTTGGCGTTGATCTGTTCAAGCGCTGTCTGCGTCAACCGTACTGTGTCTTTTTTATCAAACCTATCCGGACGATTTAAGACTGTAACGCCATTAAATTTAGCTATCTCCTGAGTAACAAACAACCGCTGAGCCCCGGTTCCCTCTGGTTTAAAACCTAGAGAGTACTCCCAGATTGGAGGCCCACCGGGTTCTTCAGAGATTTCTATATCGATCTTAATTTCAATGTCAGATCTAGCCTGCAAGCACCGGAGTTTTTTTATACCACCGCGATCTTCAATAGCTTTCTGCAGTCCTCCACCAGCAGGCTTGCAGATGTCACGAAGAAATCTGAAAACGTCCAACAAATTGGACTTTCCGGAAGCATTCGATCCGATTATATATGTTCGATGATGAAGGGGAATTTCCAGGCCCCTAAAGTTTCGCCAATTCTTCAATTTTAACTTCGTAATTAGCATGCTGCCTCACATCCTTTTATTTTGCATGCCTTTGTGCAAGGCATCCAGGTACTCATGGAGTCACGTAACGACGCAGCTTGGAAACGCCATACGTTTTTGCTAGCCTTTCAGACTGCATTGCAGAATACCCCGAATTGGACCGGATCAATAGTCCGAGCACATGCTCACGGCGAATCAAGATCTCAGAAAGTGGCTCTAAATTTTCTGTCAATCCATAGAGCTGCTGTGCGAGGGTTCAGCCAAAACAACTACAATAGGCGATACAGGCGTCCCCTAGATGCTGATTGACAGCAATGCTACTCACGGTTCTTGTGTACATCAACCCAACTACAATCCCATCGGTTCCTGACCTGGATCGGTCATTTGGCAGCGGTACCAGCTGCTGTGGAATGGTTTGCCAACATCGACAACCCAGGCACGCGCTGTGCCTGTCAAAATGACCTGACAGATTTCTCTTCCTTTATAGGACTGGCCAGCGCCGATGACTTTCGCCAGGTCACCCGGTCGCACGTATTGGCCTGGTGCGCAGATCTGGAAGGGCGCGGTCTGACCGGGGCTACCGTTCGCCGCAAGCTAGCGGCATTGGCCAGCCTGTTCGATCATCTCCTGGACAGCAACGTGGTGGCCGGTGGCAATCCGGTGCATGGCGTCAAACGGCCCCGGATCGAAACCAATGAAGGCAAGACACCGGCCCTGGGCGATTACCAGGCCAAGGCACTGCTCGATGCGCCGGATGATACAACCCTGAAAGGCCTGCGCGACCGGGCGATCCTGGCTGTGTTGCTGTACCACGGCCTACGTAGGGAAGAAGCCGCGCAGCTGCAGGTCAATCACCTGGTGGAACGGCGAGGCATTCGACACCTCATGGTGCACGGTAAAGGCGGCAAGGTGCGGTACCTCCCGGTGCATCCTGTGGCGGCGGACCGCATTCATGCGTACCTGGAACGCTCGGGGCATGGGCTGGCCAACCCAAAGGCGCCGTTGTTCGTTCCATTGCGGCACTGGGCGAAAGGCCTGGGCGTCACGGCCAATGGCATCTACACACTGGTCGAGGCGTACGCCAAAAAGGCCAGCATCCAGGTTGAGGAACTGGGTGTCCATGGCCTGCGGGCTACAGCGGCCACCAATGCTTTGGAGCACGAAACCGACATCGCCAAGGTGGAGGTCTGGCTGGGGCATGCCAACATCAGCACGACCCGGATCTACGACCGGCGGCAGAACCGGCCAGAAGATTCTCCTACGTATAAAGTGAGGTACTGATTCGGATACACCAAAACACCGCGCTCGTACGAAAAAACACAGCGGCTTGGTCGTGCTTAGCATCCCTCAATTCACGTAGAAGCGCGCATAGCGCATAGTCCTAGCAGATAGGAGATAGGAGATAGGAGATAGGAGATAGGAGATAGGAGATAGGAGATAGGAGATAGGAGATAGGAGATAGGAGATAGGAGATAGGAGATAGGAGATTAGATCTCATGATGGCCATCTTGCTCGTCTTGAGGTAAAGGGATTCCACTGACTCGCCGAGCAAATATGTTAAATTCCATTAGTAGAAAATCATTTTTGTATATGTTTCTTATTATAGGCCTGAGTTCATCCCACCGACTGACTATTTTAGATAAATAGCGTTTTACCTCAATAGTTTCAGGATCAGTTACTACCTCACCAAAGCTTATCACTTCGTAATCTGTTTCATATCTTTCAGCCCAAAATATAAGAGCTACCCAAAAGGTACCAGTCATGACCTCGAACATTTCTTCTTCACTGAAATTTAAACCCGCTAGCTCCTTTAAATCCGTCTTAACAATCAAACCAATAAGCGACTGTGATAATAGTAGGTAACGTATAGATGGATGGGGATGATGACCCTTAACAATCCCATCAAATCTTTTGCCATCGAAATGGTGGAATCTCAAAAAAACCAATGCAATACTTAGAAATAACGTCCAGATATCATTTTTTGTAAGCGAATCTTCTTGTATAGAATTTTCTTTACAATGCGCACGCTTACTAGTCACCAGAGTAATAAAAAGTACTCTCAACGCTTCAAAATCAGCTGCTAATTCAGTGCACTGGAATATTTCAGCCTCTACATCTGAGCATGGTTCTTTCCCTTCTGGGCTTTCTGAAACATGTGAAGGCCCCATCCAAGCTTGATGAGGGACCCCCGATCTAACAGCTGCGTGTGACTGCAACGAATGAGCTATTTCATGCGATACAATCCAGTGCAAGCTATTCATCATCAGAAATCTTTTATTCTGAAGTGGATCGATACCAAGGGGAAATATACCAATACCATTTTTTTCTATACCCTTACTTTCCCAAAAGACATCATGAAACGGTCGATTCAACCATTGAATCGCATACCTAGTAAAAGCATAACCATCAGCTGCCAGCTGGATTAGAAGTTCATATGTTATATAAATTGTGTGGAATGGGGCACTGCTATCTTTGGCAGCATTGATCCAAGCTGCACATCTAGATTCGGTACTCCATTGTAAAGAAAGTTGGCCATTCTGCGGGACATAGTATGTTCTATTAAAACTGTCGACTATTTGTCGTAGGAAATCATCTGCAAACTGGACCAGTGCGGGTATGTCTATACTTTCTTTATCTGATTTATTTTTATCTTCTACACTTAGCTTAAGATAATCTAAAAACGCTTTATTCATAGTAGACCTCTACAATATTAGATCATAGCTAAAATAACCTTCGTTACTACGACTTTCTCAATCAAATACTTAAAAGTCAAGGCGTGCATAGCCAATAAGACTTGCATCAGCAAGGTGAAGGATTAGTTGAACATGTTAACATCAGCAAGACTAAATCTGCAACTGCAGCCAGGACCGGCTTGAGGGCAAACCTAGTTATAAACTACAGTAGCGAGTCGTAATAAAAAAAGGAATGCTTAGGGTAGAAGGACAATTATTGGAATATTATATAACGACCTGTGCGCACTTACATATCCATACCTTGCTCATCCGCATCTTCTTCCAAATAGCCCTTGTTTTTGGAATTCACTGAGATTTCTTGTGCTCCAAGTTGATCCTCTAATGAAGGCTCTACTTCAACATTCAGTACAGCGGCTTGGGATTTTAGCTGCTGTGATAGTGAAGGCTCTGCAAAATCAGAGTCTCTGACTGCGTTCTCAACATCAAGATCGGTAAGGTTAGCTCGAATAAGCTTCCCCAAATTTTCAGAGCTTCCATGGTAGGCTTCGATCGATGCATTAACCATATCGTTCTGACTGATACCGTCCCAATTAACTCGGTATCCATTTTCTCTTGCTAGTTGCCCGATAAACTCGCGTTGCGTTCGCCCATTGCCTTCGCGAAACGGGTGTAAGACATTGATCTCACCGAGATACTCACCCAATCGCTGGCTTAATTCATCAGGTGGTAGACCACGAAGTTGTTTTTCTTCAGCCAGTTGCAGGAAAAGCTTTTGACCGGCACTTTCAAGGTAACCCGCATTGGCGAAGCGTGTATCTCCCTTAGATATATCTACCTGCCTAAGTTGACCTGCCCAATCGTAAACATCAGCGAACAGACGGCGATGAGTCTCTCGTAAGTGGTTAAAATCAAATGAGCCAGCGACAGGGTCAACCTCTAATTCAGCAGCACGTATGGCAGCAAACGAAGATTCCAGAGTATCGAGTTGACCCTGATCTTTGATTCCAAAGCGATTGCGAAGAACGTCACAATCGGGATAGGCATAAGGATCTTTGCCGCTATCAGAATACTTCGCCACGGGCGATCCTTGCTTTGAAGTCACTCAACACGACACCGATATCGCACTCCCCACGCGCAAATCGTTGCAGATCCTCTACCACCTTCGCTTCTGGCTCAAGGCCTTCCAGACGTTGATTTGCGAGAGCATTATTGACTGCGGCTTGACGAGCCTTCTGGGTGATTTTGGACCGCATGGCGCTTCTCCGATCATTTGGTAGTGAGGTGATTAGCTGCGTGATCAGCCACCACATCGGCTTGCGCAGTATAGCATAACTAGTCCAATCAAGCTTATGTGTCACCTAAACATTTCATATCTTTAACCAATGGTCCAAAACTGCACTGCGCACTCACTTGCGCAGTATTGGAGCAATTGATAAAGCATGCTGCTCAATTCGTCGGTGCGTGGAGCACTACTAGGTTAATTAAGAAAAGCACCAATGGTTCTATATCCCTACCAATCACGTTAAGAGTAAGCACTAAATTCTATTTGGCATAATCCGATATAAGTTTATAGGTTAGCCCAGCAATTATCCCTGCCATCCCGAGATAAATCCCCACGGCACTCACAGCACTTATTATTACAGGAGTTAGATCATAGATACTAAGCTCCATGAAGTCCGGAATATTCAAACCCACAACAGGCGTGGCACCGAGGTAACGAAAAACTATATTGATAGGATGAATTCCGTCAAAAGCAAAAAAAACATACAGAAGGTATAATAACCAAAACGATGCAGCCATGCCAATTGCAATAAAACCTAATTGCAACAACGGAATATACTGGCCGCGAAACTTATCTGACTTAGCTTCTGAAATAACCTTCATTTTATCACCTTATGCTTCTCACTGTTAAGTCTTAACCTACATAGAAGGGAAAGCAGTAAGTTTTATCCTATGTGATCGAACGTTTTGTTGCTACTAAAACACTGTTATTTGTGAATTCGTTCAGTGACCACCTTCGATCAACCTCAACCAGCTATTCATTTTTGCAAGGTAGGCTGCTGCATCAGTTGTATCAAAATCTTCCAGGATGCGCAATTTCACTTTTTCAAACTCAGGCGGTAAGTCTTTGCATGCACTGATCATCGCGTGCTCAATCTGATACATTTCCAACATGTAGTCCCGCATTCGTATGACTGCTTTCATATCGAGTGAGACCGACGCGCTTCGAAATGCTTGGATGTTAGATTGAAAGGCCTTCATCCTTGGCTGAAGTTGGCTTCTTAATTTACGAAGGTCGGCGAATTGAGGATCGGCGTGAAAATCTTCAAATAGTTTGCGGTCTTCAAGCATTTTCTTTCCTTTAAAAGATCAATGGGCGTTTCATGTCAGCTCTTGCGGTGAATCCGGGTGTTCTGTTTTTTCATTTGCGATTGGCCCGCGCGCTGACACACGCAAAGTTCTCTTTAAATGGGCTTTCCACCGGCTGCGCGCACTTCTCCAAGAACTGCTCTGCAGCTTGCTTCGACTCTGCGGGATCTTTGGCGAAATACAGCACCGCCAAGATGGCCGCAATACACAGCACATACAGCCCCAAACTGGGCTGATCTTCATAGTCCTGATCTTCATAGTCTTCCGACTTCATCAAGTTGACTCCTTTCATTGGCTGAAGATTTGGGCAGCTTGGGCATCACGCAGCTGCTTCAACACTCACATTGATACGTTTTCCCAGGACCGCCAAGCCACGTTCCACCTGATCGATCTTCGAAGTGTGGAGAATATCGACAAGCCGATCTACCACCTGCCGAGAGCACCCCAAACGCCCCGCCAATTCACCGCGGCCTACACCTACCTCGATCATCGCATTCCACAACGCCACTTTTGCAGCAGTCAGAGCAGAAAGGTGCAGGCGGGTCGCTGCATCACCCTGCCATCGACCAGCAGGGATTGCTCGACGCTGGTCGACGTAGATCGAAAGCGCTGCATCCATGGCGTCTGCAGCGTCACGCAAGGCATCAGCTAGGGTGTCACCTGATGCGTGCATTTCCGGGACTTCGACACAAGAGAGCCAGACCCCAGCCTTCTCATCGTGATGGATCTCAAGCGTGTAGTCGTTCATGGCCACCTCTTTGGGTAAAAGCCAAGCCTCAATCCTTGAGGCCCAGCTGCTTGATGATGGTCTTTCATAGACCTTCGGCAATTTCCTTAGCGCCATGGTCCGGAAAGATGGTGGATTTGCCATTCCAAAGAAACCTTGAAATGACTGCCCTTGGTGCTTTGGAACTCGACTCCACGGGCCTTCATCCGCCGCCGAAACTCACTACACTTCATGGAAAATCCCCTAGCTGTTTCGGTAAAGGCATTATGCAACACTTATGTTGCAAAGGCAGCATAAGTGTTGCATATACTTTCATATTTTTATGCATTCATTCGCAATATTTTGGGTTCCTGGTCTGCTGATTCATGCATTGGTTTACATCCTCGCAGCTGAGTCGCAGATTGGTTCTGCTTGCCGAACTGCTAGGAGCATCACCGTGAAACCACTACCCGTACTCCCAGATCCTGTTCGCATAATGCTGGAAGGTTTCGACCTGACAATGCGCAGAGCACGCACTGTCTCAGCTGCTGAAATCGCAGCTGAGCGTGCTTACGGTTTTGTACTCGGAATAGAGACAGTCAAAGCATTGCCATCCGAAACGATTGGCAATTTGTACACATGGGTTGATATCACTTATGAGGAAGTGATTAACAAGTTATAGCGAGCGCTAACGCTCGTTAGTGAGCCATGGCCACCCATAGCTGGTCAACCCGCGTGGTATAGCTCTGGCTCATCAAATCGCGCCTCATGGCCCAATCAGGCTTGGTCGGCACGGTCGCTGTGCGCAACGTCCCGCGTCCCCATCGACTGTTGATCGAGTCCATGACCGACATCAGCTGATCGGACGTTTGCGGTTGGGTGAGGGCAAAAAGATCGCTCGTGTATTCACCAGGCTGACGCAGATCGAGCAGCATCACTTCAGCTTTGCTGTAGCGGTACCCTGGACGAAATATGTGATCCACCGCTTGGGTAGCAGCGTTAGTCATCAGCCGGGTGTCATTCGTAGGGTAGGGCAGCTCGATCACAACGCCGTTGGCATACTTCGCTTCGTCTGGATTGAACATGCCTGTACGCACGCTCACACGCATCTTTTTGCATACTGAGCCCTGGGCTCGAAGCTTCTCTGCAGCCCTAGCCGTGTAGGTGGCCACCGCCTCTTTGATCGGGCCAACCTCGCTCATGCGCTTGCCAAACATCCGACTGCAGCAGATCTCCTGCTTCGGTGGGTCAGGCTCATCCAGCTCCATACACGACACGCCGGTAAGCTCGCGCGCTGTTCGCTCCAGGACAACACTGAATTTCCGCCCGATCATCGTCTTATCGGCCTTGGCCAGGTCCATGGCAGACTGGATGCCCATGGCCTCCAGGTGCGCATTGAGCCGTCGACCAACACCCCACACTTCTCCGACTGCAGTATTACGCAACACCCAGTCACGCTTGTACGGGTCGCAAATGTCCACCACACCGCCAGTCTGAGCCTGCAGCCGCTTGGCGGTGTGGTTGGCCAGCTTGGCCAGTGTCTTGGTATGCGCTATGCCCACACCGACCGGAATTCCTGTGCAGCGCAGTACCCTGTCTCGGATCGAGCGGCCCAGCGTGGTCAGATCCTCACGTCGGCCAGTCAGATCACAAAAAATTTCGTCGATGCTATACACCTCGGAGTCAGCCACCATGCTTTCGATGATGGTCATCACTCGCTCAGAAATTTGGCCATACAGCGCGTAATTGCTACTGAACGCCACAATCCCTTCACGGTGCAGCATGTCCTTGATCTGGAAGTAGGGCGCGCCCATTTTGACGAAGGGTTTCGCATCGTAGCTGCGCGCGATCACGCAGCCATCGTTGTTCGATAGAACGACAATCGGGGTCTTGGCCAGGTCAGGTCGAAACACACGCTCACAGGAGGCGTAGAACGAGTTGCAGTCCACCAGGGCGAACACTTGTTTAGGCGTAGGCATGATCACGCACGCTGTAGCGCACGACTCCCCATACCTCCATTACATCGCCTTCCAGAATGTAACGCGCCGGATAGGCCTTGTTTTCCGACTGCAAGATGACTTGCCGGCCACGATGATGAAGCCGTTTGCACACGGGCTCACCGTTCAAGGCGGCAATAACGATGTCACCATGCTGTGGCTCGCGACCTCTATCGACAATCACCAGGTCGCCGTCATAGATACCGGCGCCCATCATGCTTTCGCCTTCGATCTTCACCAGGTACACGTGCGGTGCCCGGATGTCGAACAGCTCGTCCAAGGAAATGTGCTTCTCCAGATGATCGGCCGCAGGTGATGGGAACCCTGCCGGGACTCGATGCGAGTATAGAGGCAATCTGATCTGGGAGGTGTCGATTCGGGCTAGGACGGTCGTGGGCATGATGGCACCGCAATGTGAGGGTAAAAAAAATCCCGCACCAGGCGGGGATGAGAACATCGGTTGTTCAGTCTTCTTGAGGCACCGTCCCGAACAACTGGACCTTGCCATCGTCGCGGTGGGCCACGGTCACGTTGTCGGTTTCACCGATCTCTTCCAGGATCTGCGTCCAGTCCTCATCCCGATCGCCGGGCAAGCGCTCCAGCAGTGCAGATTTGGATTTCTGCGCTGCAGGCGTGTTGATTGCTCGTTGTAGCCGCATGGCAAGCACCTCGTATGGCTTGGGCGATGCAGGAGCCGCTGGGGCTTTCTTGGCCATGGCGGCTCCTTACACTGTATGGATGCACAGTATTTCAAAAAGTGCTGGTCGATCAACACTTTTCAGCAGTGAATCCGCCCGATGGCCAAAGTGCATGCCTCGTCGAAAGCACAAAACAGAGATGCGCCCATCTTGATACTCCCAATCCTGCATCCGCGGTCTGGTGAGTCAAGACGTGGAAAACGCGTAGAGCAGCATCATGTCTTTGGAATATAGATGTTGATTAATCTATATCGCCGTTTACAAGTGTACTCACTTCAACAGATCCAGTCGAAAAAAATAGATCATTGGCTTCAACAAGAGCAGCATCATTTATGAACTCATCGCAAGCACCAAAGAAATGAAAAAATCTATTCAACTTACAGATCCCTATTGTGTAATGCCCCTTAGATGTAAGATCAACGTAAACGCGATTCGCTTTTATTATATGGAGATCATACTCATCAAAATGCGGGTGCACTATTTGAAATGCGCTCGAAACAGTAGGATATCTTTTACGCCGAGGTCCACGTACAACAGGTTCAAACATAACCTCATTACTACCTTTGAAATGATTACAGTCGGCACAAATCACACAAAGATTTTTCGGCTCGAAAATAAAATCCAAATATTGAGACTTTGGAACTATGTGCTCAACTGGTGCAGCTTCGGCAGCTCTAACACCAATGGGCTCTTGACAGTAAACGCAAATAAGTCTTTGTATATGTCTATAATAACCCCGAATTTCCGCACGCAAAGCCCTAAGATCATCCTCCGACCATTTTGTATGATTAAACTCAGGATCCATTTTCTTTTGTGCTATCAAAGCCAAAGATTGACTAGTGAAGGCTATACTTTGATTAATTATTGGCATAGATTTCACATACCTGAATCACAGAATTTACCAAGTCTAAGGTTGGATCATCTGAGTCAACATTCTCAATAAGTATTTTCAGCTGCTCTAGTTCACGCTCGTTGTCCAGCGTTACGAATTTAGCAGCTTTAACTTTAGCCAGCAGGCTAAACGCAATTCTCGCTATATATTCATTCATGATGCCAGGTGCATCAAACAACTCTGCTAACTGATAGTCCGCTGAACGATGACTAAACTCAGATCCTTTGAATATTTTATTATCCGTCAATGATGTTATATAACATCCTTCCCTCTTGAGTCTTGATATAACTTGAGGTGAGTGAGTAGCTATAAGGAATTGACAGCCTCTGTATGATGAGAACGCGCTGATGAGCATTCTTATGAACTCTTCTTGCCACCTCGGGTGCAGACTTATCTCAGGCTCATCAATTAGAATTGTCGAAAAGTCAGTAATATGTCCCGCTATTCCAAGCATAATTACAAGAAGGCATTGCTCTCCTGAACTGGCACGCTTTAGGGACATCGGCCCGTAGTTCTTCTTGATCAGGCGAACATCCATTAGCCTCATCAAGCCTGCACTTTGAAGGGTAAGAATTGCTTTCGCGAGCCCACCATTACTATGATCTTCCCCAGTAAAAAAGCTGCCGCTATTGAAATCTACAGCCAGCATAACAGCTTTCCGTGAAGTTTCGTAACGCTGGAGTTCAACCATGGCGCTATATATATCTTCACGCTCATGCTGATTAAAGCTTGTTAACTGAATCAAATACCTTTCGTCGAAGCTGATATTATGGACATCGAAAAGATTTTCGATCTCGTGGGATATTTCACTTCCATAAGGTCGGGCTTGTGGTTTATTTATTGATTTACCAATATAACCCGGTTTAAAAACAAACTCAGCGTATGGCTCAAAGTTTAATGAGCTAAACACCTCAACTAGATTAGCCGCAGTACTAAAGGTAGACAATTTTTCAAGCCAACCTCTAGCCGCCGAGGATAATAGCGACACAGCATTTGAAGCTCCAAAAGGACCCTCGCCACGCATCCCAACGTATCTATAGTTTGTTGCCGTATCGTGAAAGCTAGACGTCCTTCTATTTACTGGGAACTTATCAAACGGGCTGGTAGATACAGCAATCACTTTGGATAAGCCGTCTAATCTACTATATTTTAAATTCAAAAGTACCGGGTTATAACGACGCTCGTTATCTCTCGCAATCGCCGAAAGCAAGCGACTTTTCCCGACTCCATTTTTACCCACTATGACAGTAAATATGTTTTGTGACTCAGGCGCATCACCTTCAATGGCTAAAGGAACATAGCCTTCGTCAGTGCTGAAACCAAACAATCTGTCCATTTACACTCCTTTGAGTACGCTTCCATGATGGCTCGCGAGTAATAAGCACTTAGTAAAACCTTGAAACTCTGCATGAATGTTCGACGTTTAGGTAGTTTAGCTATTTGCTTTCTCAACGGCAATATGCCGGAAAGGTATTAAACCACGCGGCTTCTCGAAAAAATCCCGTTCACTAGAGCTAAGGTGTTTCAACATTCATTTGGACGCTCCATTCCCTACACACCGGGTCAAGCAGTGATGATCACCAAAACGCATGCCTTCATTGAAGGCACGAAGCGTAGTCATGTTCACTGCAGACATTCTTAACTCTGCGCGCACGCGCGCCCGGTTGAGCCGGCAGGAGGCGAAGCCGCCTGGGGGCGATTTATCCGGGTCTTAGCGCCCGCAGGGTGGCCGTAGGCCAGGGCAGGGCGGCTCTATCGCCCTGGGCCGCTTAGACGGGGTTTAACCCGTATTTTCAGGTCACACGTCTGCGCCGTACCGTAGGTACGAATTGCGCAGGCTGTAATGCTCTATGAGGGGTTCACCCCTCGTAAATCCCTGCTTTTCCCGGAGGGGGATACTGATTGGGGTATAAAATTCCACTAATTTCAAAGCCATTGACTACCCGCCCGGGAGGGGCCGTTTTGACGTTTGATTTGGGTAGAAAAAGGGGCTCTCCCGGGCTTCTTCCCGATCGCTTCACAGGCGTGTCGCACGACCTCAAATTGCAGGCGTGACAAGGCCTCCGCGTGAGCGGATGCAGAAAAAGAGGGGTTGCAGGTGTTACTGGGCTTTTTTGGCGAATGAGGCCCCCAGCCTCTCCAGCGCGCTCATGACATCGCTGGCCTTCTTACGGACTGGCGCACCACTTGAACTGCGCTGGGCATTGCCGTCATTACCCTCGGCTTCGCGTTCTTCCTTTGCTTCCCATCGCTGACGGGACATCTGGCGCCGCTTCAATTCCAGGGAATAACGCTCCATCTCAGACAACCGACGCTGGCCGATCTCCAGCAATTCAGACTCGCGACGCTTCTTGGCTGCCTTCTGCACGCGGTCAAAGACATAGCCCAACCCTAGGTCATTCCAGAACAGCTTCGTAAAGCGGATCAACACGCGCGTGCGCACCAGGTGCAGACCGTTGTCGTCCTTTTCATCCAGGCGCACGCGCTCGATGCGGCGATAAACGTACCCGGCGTCATCCAGGGTCTTGAACAAACGACACAGCACCGGCGCCGAAATGCCTGCGTCTTTGGCGATGTTGCACTGGGTATTGAGGACGTAGCTGCCACTGGCAGGATCGAGGTAGCCCAGGACACTGGTGGCCAGGTCGAGGCGTACCAGCAGCTGCTCGGCAATGCGCTCGATGGCCACGAACTTCTCACGGCGGGTCCGGCGATCGCCGTTCACGCCATCGAGGCGGCGCAGGTACTGGCCACGAAAGCTCACCAGGTTACCCAGGCGATCGTAGGCTTTGCGAATAAGGGGGTTTTTGAGCTGCTGCTCGGTGAGGTGACGCGGTGCAGCGTACTGGTCAGGCAGAGCCCGAGCCGTGCGGCGCAGCGCCGAGTGAGGATCAGAAGGGGAGAGCCGTACGGCTTTGAGCCGACTCATGACTGGGCATCCTGGCCGAAAGGGCTAACAGAAAATGCGCAGCGTGAAACAAAAGGGGTTGAAAAAAACTTATCCATAAGACCGCCGTTCAGCGGTAAACCGCTTGACCCCACTCTTTTTCGGCTTGCACAAAGCCAGAGTGATCGCCATAATCGGCTCACCAATCGATGTGTTGAACAGGTTTTCGCCGTCGAAAGAGAAAGACCTGTTCAGATTTTCCAAAAAGCCCGGTTACCAGCCGGGCTTTTTGGTTTCTGCTATTCCAGTTATGCCACCTGCAGTGCTCCTACCTGAGTTGTAACTTCAGTGAAGCCCACACGCTTCGCATCTGCGTGCACCGACTCTAGACTCTTGTAAATCTTCTGCCGGTCAGACCGGGCAACAGTCATGTAGTCTTGAGTTCCATCAGTATGAACAACCATAAGTACCCAGGCACCGTTCTCCATAGGAGCCGGAGCAACAGTAGCTGCCTTCAAGGCACCGTCGCGGTACAGCTTGCGCATTGCTGATAGATCCACGGCCATCACACCCTCGAATCGTTGTGGTAAGAACGGGGCAAGACTAAGCGCGGATGCATGAAAAAGCAAATTCATGTAGAAAAACAGCAAAAATAGGGTAGGCCGGAGCAATGATTCCTGCACGATTCCGACAATTCGTTCACTCCTGTGCTCGATGGTCGGCCTACCCAAGGCTCACTACATGGCCATGCCAGACTCTTCCTGGTTCTGGCCAGGATGGTCTGCTGTCGGTCCGGCATGAGCTACGTCACGCTCGGGCGAAATGCGTTCGGCAGTCCACTCGCGGCGCTGTGTGGTTTTGTCACTCACACTGCCGTCTTCTGCGATTACCTGTATCACTACCGGCACGGTTCCATGGTCTACCAGCTTGACCTGTTCGCCTGGTTGAGCCCCGGCATTCTGCATTGCCGATTCCAAGCCAACCCCCCACACCGTACGCTCCCCGGCGTCCGTCTTGAGCGTGACGAAATAGCTCTGTTGTTTGCCTTCCTGATGCTGGTAGGGCGCAGCACCATGATCGACGAGTTCACCTTTCACTTGTTTACGGTCAATCGCCGGTTTGGATGCCGACGCCTGGACAGGTGTGGTCTGAGGGGGTGATGTTTGGGTAGCAGCCTCTGCCGGCACAGTTCCGCGTGTTTCGACCTCGTGAACGATCTCGACAACATCGGCCAGGGTAGTGTCCAACGACGCGATGGTTTCGGGAGAGTCCTGGTACTGGACGTATAGGCTGTCGATGGTGCTCTTGAACGCCTCTCGATACGCATCGTTCTGCAGGTACGCCGTCAGCATGGCTGTAGCCTCGGGTGTTGAGTCTTGGGTTGCAACCAACCACATGGCATTGTCCTGAGCACGCATATCCATGAGGAAGCTCGATGCTCGAACATCCGCATCTCTCAAATTCATGCCTGAACTCTGGCGGTACTGAGCTTCACGCTGGACCAGCTCGCTAGGGCTCTGCAAGTTGATGTCATATGCGTATACCTGAGTCGACTGGCCTCGATCCTGACGCCACTGAGCAAATGCGGCTTCACCGGCACCGTAAATGCTGCGATCGGGAACACCTAGCGAGTCCAGCACACGTGAGACGTGTTTAAGCCGGTCATCAGGCGACACCTGACCTCCCAATACACCATCCATTGCTGCAGCAATTTCTTCTGGCGTCTTACCTTCCCCGGCCAGGCGCTCGATCTGCAGACGGGGTTTGGGGAGCAATGGAACCAAAAACCAACGTAAGCTCTGAATCCCACCGTAAAGGGGCTTTCCGATCTCCAGCTCACCCGCCAGGCATTACTCTCTGATCAGTGCCTCGATGATCGGGCAGAT
>NZ_JASCPM010000044.1:0-38897 GCF_029960215.1 Pseudomonas sp. PS01301
TACGCGGTCGCTGTAGCAGCGGCGCAAGCCGCGTCGGCGGTGTATGCGGTGTACCTGGAAGAGCACGGTGAGGCCGGAACCGGGTACGCGGTCGCTGTAGCAGCGGCGCAAGCCGCGTCGGCGGTGTATGCGGTGTACCTGGAAGAGCACGGTGAGGCCGGAACCGGGTACGCGGTCGCTGTAGCAGCGGCGCAAGCCGCGTCGGCGGTGTGCGCGGTGTGCCTGGATGAATGCGGTGGGCCGGAACCGGGGTACGCGGTCGCTGTAGCAGCGGTGTGACAGCGTGCCGCAGTGTCGCCGCGCAGCGCTCTGGCCCACAGGATGGCGGGGGTTTGCTGTCGAAGTCGTCATACCTCTTCATGTCGGCACGGTTTACAGCGCCCGCCAAGCTGCCTAAAATTCATCCAAAGTGTTGGGATGTATCCGTTCACAGCACGCTACCTATAAAAAAAGCCCGTCAAAGACGGGCTTTTTGCGTTTCTGACGCGCACTCATCGCCATCCGCCACCCACCGAGGCCTTTTTTCCATGCTCCGCCTGTTGCTGCTGTTGCTGTCCTATTGCTACAAACGCGTCACCACCAGCCTTGCGTCCATGCGTGATCAGCGCATCGACAACGGCTACTCCACGTTCGAAGAAGTCGAAGAGAGCGGACGCTGGTCCTGGCTGACGTTGCTGACCATTGCCGTTTTGAGCTTCTATATCCTTGGCAGCCTCGGCTTCTACGCCAAGGTGCACATCTGGGACGCGCTGTCCGAAGATCAAAAGAGCATGGTCATCGAGTCGATGGCCGCCAACCAGCAGATGCTCTGAGTTGCGATCAGCGCTGCACCAACGGCTGCAGCGGATAGACACGATTGCGGCCCGAGGTCTTGGCCCGGTACAGCGCCTGGTCCGCGGCTTCGACCAGATTCTGGGCGCCCGCGTCCGGGTCATTGTTGCGCCACACGTGCACGCCTGCACTGATGGTCACGATGCCCAGATCGCTCCCAGCATGGGCGATGGCCAGTGCGCGCACGGCCAACAGCACTTTTTCAGCGACCTGCCAGGCCCCGGTTTCATCGCTCTCGGGCAGCAGTACCAGAATCTCCTCACCGCCGTAGCGCACCACCAGGTCGCCTGACCGGCCCACACAGCTCAGCACTGCCTGACCCACCGCCTTGATGCATTCGTCACCGGCGGGATGGCCATACAGGTCGTTGAAGCGCTTGAAGTGATCGATGTCGAGCATGATGACCCCAAGCGGGCGAGCGTTGCGTCGAGCCCGGCCAATCTCGTCAGGCAGCGCCGCATCCAGTTGCCGGCGGTTCGCCAGGCCGGTCAAGCCGTCCTGCATCGCCAGCTTCTGCAACGCGGCGTGGGCATTGCGCAATTCCGCCTCGGTACGCAGACCATGGCGGATCTGCCGGATCAAGGTCATCGCGCAGAGCGCCAGGGCTATGCCAACCACCAGCACGAACGCGGCCGAACGCAGCAGGTTCTCGTACCAGCTGGCCAACAGGGCAGCCTTGGATTCAGCGGTCTCCAGCACCAGCGGGTAGGTGCGCAAGGCATGGTAGCTGTACATGCGCTCCACATCGTCCACCAGCGAACGCTGCAGCAATGTGCCGTGATCGGCCTGAGGCAACATCTCGCTGAAGATCCTGCCCTTGGCCACGCTGCTGCCGATGACGTTCTCGTCGAACGGTCGGCGCAGCAGCAGGGTGCCATCCCTGAGCAGCAGGGCGATGACGCCGTGCTTGTCCAGATCGAAACCTGCATAGAATTGATTGAAATAGTCCACTTTCATGGTCGCCAGCACGACACCGGCGAACCTGCCGTCGGCGCCGGTCAAGCGCCGCGACACGGGAATCACCAGGGCGTTGGTGGAACGGCTGCGAATCACCGGGCCCACATGCACGCCGGGGTCGGGACTGGCCCGGTGGTAGCGGAAGTAGTCGCGATCGGCATTGTTCAGCCCCGGCGGATCGACGGCGTTGGAACTGGCGATCCATCGTCCCTCGCTGTCATAAATGAACAGCCCCTGCAACTGCGCCAGCGAGCGTGTCCACCCCTGCATCAGGTTGCGCAGACGCTGCACTTGAAGGGGGGCGGTGCCGTCCACTTGAATCCGCTCGATCAACCCCAGCAGCACGGTGTCCGATTGCTTGATGGTGTCTTCGGCATGCTGCGCCAGGGAGCGAGCCAGGTTCGAGGTGGTGATCTCGCTGACCCGCAAGGCCTGTGCTCGCGCAGTCAGGGTCTGCCAGACGTCCAGGACGATGAGCGAGACCACCACCAGTCCCACGAACAGGATCGCCATGCGCTGCGCCGAACTGTTGGACTTCAAGGCGATTCGATACTGCGCTTCATCTGCCATCAGAGGCTTCTTTCTGGGCGTGTACCTGCAGTCTAGTGGGTTACGCTCGGCACACAACCATTGGCTGCGCTGCACGCCTGGCCGGTGCCTGCGGTTGTCATTACATCAGGGCAAGTTGTACGATGACTTCGGTCATCATTGTTGCTGACTGCGTGGCGTCGTTGCGCCGCGTGGCGGTACGATAACAATACCAACGATGCAAACAGGAGGTTCCATGACACAGCCATCGACCCGCGACGTTCCCGTCTTGATCATCGGGGCACTGCTGCCCAGCCTGCAGGAGGCGGTGGAGACCCACTTCGATGCGACCCGTCTCTGGGAGTTGCCGGATCAGAACGCCTGGCTTGCCCAGCACGGCAGCCGAATCAGGGCCATCGTCACTTCGGGTGCCTTGGGCGCCAGCAGCGAAGTGATCGGCAAGCTGCCCAACCTCGAAGCCATTTTCAGCTTCGGTGTCGGCTACGATTCGATCGCCGTGGATGCCGCCCGCGACCGCGGCATCGTCGTGACCAACACGCCGGCCGTGCTGGACGACTGCGTGGCCGATACTGCCATGGCATTGACCCTGGACGTCATGCGTCGCTACAGCGAAGCTGATCGTTTCGTGCGGGCAGGCAAATGGACCCAAGGCAAGTTTCCGCTGGCCAGCAAGATCGGCGGCAAGAAGATCGGCATCGTCGGCCTGGGCAACATCGGTGAGTCCATCGCCAAACGCGCAGCCGCCTTCGACATGGAGGTGCTTTACCACAACCGCAAGCCCAAGGCCGGCGTCAGTTACCACTACTACGCCGATCTGGACGCGATGATCAGCGATTGCGACGTGTTGGTTCTGGCGGTACCCGGGGGCAAGTCGACGGAGGGGCTGATCGATGCCAAACGTATCGGCTTGTTGGGTAGCAAGGGGTTTCTGGTCAATATCGCCCGAGGCAGCGTTGTCGATCAGCCGGCCTTGATCCAGGCGTTGCAGGAGAAACGTATCGCCGGTGCGGGTCTGGATGTCTACGAGGACGAGCCCAACGTGCCGCAGGCGCTGATCGACTTGCCCAACGTTGTACTGCTGCCACACCTGGCCAGCGGTACCCACGAGACGCGCCAGGCCATGGGTGATCTGGTGTGGGGCAACATCCAGGGTTATTTCCACGACGAGCGCAAGGTACTGACGCCGGTGGGTTGACCTCGGCGAACCCTGCGGCAGGCATGCAATGTGACCTGCCGCGATTCTCTCCTGCATGCGTCGAGCGCCTGATCGCGCTGCTCGACGCGAGCCGGGTCGCAGGTCAGGCAGCGCCCGCCGTTTCACTGGGCTTGCTCGCCGCACGGCGCAAGGCGATGGGCGCACTGGGCAGGTGGATGTCCGGATTCGCCACGCCACTGGGCGACAGTTCATGGGTCATCTCGAACTCAGCCCGCACTGACCAACCACAGATTTCGTTCGTGCATTGCAGGTAAGCCACGCGCAGGAACACATGCGTACCTTCGCTGGTGCGGATGCGCATTCTGTTCTTGCAGTGGGGGCATACCATCTTGTAAGTGCTCATTTTTCAAACCTTATGATCCGCGCGTGCTCTTGAAACCGAGACGTGCGGGTCAACTATCAAATTTAAGTAAGTCTTCCTTGAGTGAATTGCTGGTGCTGCCTGCGTGTGCTATTGCGTGTTTTTTTGCTATTACACAATCAGCGGAAAAAGACATTGGGTCTAAGTAACCGCATCATGTAGGAAATTTCGTCACGCTGAATGTAAGCTGTAGGACGGGATCATTGTTATCCTTGATTTATGAACTGGGGTTAATATTTGTACTCAATTCGAATAAATTAATACACTCAAATTGAGTGGGTCAAGCGGAACTTATCAACGTGTGTACCTCTGAAGCAACCCAAGTGCTGGACCGGCTCAAGCACTTAATGGCAGCCCCCAACGATTCAGCGCTGGCAAAGGCATTGGGTATCAGCCCGCAAACGCTGGGGAGTTGGCGCGCACGCGCCAGCATTCCCTACGCTGTGTGCATGGATCTGGCACGCGCCGATGGCATCTCTCTGGACTGGCTGTTATTGGGCCGTGGCGCCATGCTCTGCGAACCGCAAACCGTGTTGGAAGACGATGCGCTGATTGCGATTCTGGCAACATTGCAGGGACTCGACGCCCAGGACCAACAGCACGTTCACAAGGTTGCACTGGATCGGAAGTTGCTTCGCCAACTTCAGCGCGAAGTTGCCAGGCTGCGTAAGCATAGTTGACTCACGGACCTCTGAAACGACGCAAGATCTGTTCGATGTCGAGTCGCCGAACCCAGCTTCTCAACTTCAGGCTCAGGGGAATCACCAGCAGCGCGCAGCCGAAAGCGGCAATGCCGCAGGTGAGCTGGGGGATATGGGCCTCTGCCATTGGCGCAAAAAGCAGGCCGACACCGATCGCCATCAACAGATTGCACAGCCTTCGTTCACCGTTCCTGGCCCGCTGCTGGCTGACCACCAGGCAGGCGCCGAGTACCGCGCCCACCACGTGATCCAAGGACATCCACAAAGCGGATACGCCCAGAGCAAGCTCCGATAATGCCGCAGCATCAGCGGCCAGCGTTTCAAGATTCATGATCCGGCCGTACGCGCGTCGATTCCCTGGGCCGATGACCCATGGCAATGGAACGCTCCTTATTCTTCAAGCACATGGCACTGCTCCTCAGGTCTCGAGCCGCGACCGGCGGCCTTGAAACCATCCTCACTCGATGCCTCTCAAGGCTCAAGAACGCGGCCTTGTAGGAAAGCCGCGCAGAGGTGCGGTGCTGGACAGCAGCGTTGTGTCTGACGCAGGTGCAGCGGGCTCAGGCGATAGTGACGGCCGCGTGAGCCCGTTCCAGCAGGCGCTGGTTGCGCGCAGACAGCTGCCGAAGTTGCAACTGCTTGCCGAACTTGCCGTAGCGCGCTGCCAGGTTTTCCATGGCGGCGATGGCCGAATGGTCGACCATGTGCAGGTGACGACAGTCGATATAGACCTGGTCGGGGTCGTTCTGCGGATCGAACAGCGCCTGGAAATGCGTGGTCGAGGCGAAGAACAGCGTGCCATGGGGCGTGTAGACGCGGGCGTCGTCGCTGTCATGGACATCGCTGCGCATGTCGCGCGAATGCTGCCAGGCAAAGGCCAGCGCGGCGATGAGAATGCCGCACAGCACGGCGGTGGCCAGGTCAGTGAAGACGGTGATGATGGTCACCGCCACGATGACCACGGCATCGTTGGCGGGCACTTTGCCCAGCACTCTCACCGAACCCCAGGCGAAGGTCTGCTGGGCAACCACAAACATCACCCCGGCCAGTGCGGCCAGCGGAATGCGCTCGATCAGCGGTGACAGAAACAGGATGAACAGCAGAATCATCACGCCGCTGACCACCCCGGACA
The DNA here is from genome assembly GCF_029960215.1 of Pseudomonas sp. PS01301. NCBI lineage: Bacteria > Pseudomonadati > Pseudomonadota > Gammaproteobacteria > Pseudomonadales > Pseudomonadaceae > Pseudomonas > Pseudomonas sp. PS01301. The sequence continues at coordinate 5,748 of NZ_JASCPM010000044.1, forward strand.
GGCGCCCGCGCCCGCCGGAGCTGAGGTTGATCACGGTCTGCCCGATCATCGCGCAGCCGCCCATGCCGCCGAACAGGCCGGAGGTGATGTTGGCCACGCCCAGGGCCACGCACTCGCGATTAGGCTGACCGCGGGTCTCGGTGATCTCATCGGTGAGGTTGAAGGTCAGCAGGGTTTCCAGCAGCCCGACCATGGCCATCAGGGCGGCATAGGGTGCGATGATCTTCAGCGTTGCCAGGTCCAACGGCACGCTCGGCCACGTGAAGCTGGGCAGGCCGCCGGCGATGGTCGCCATGTCGGCCAGGGTTCGCGTAGGCAGGTGCAGCCACTGCACCAGCAGGCTCACGCCGATGATCGCCACCAGGGCGCCAGGCACCGCTTTGGTCAGGCGCGGCAGCAGGTACACCACGGCCATGGTCAGCAGCACCAGGCCGGCCATCACGCTCAATTCATTCATCGGCAGCCATTGACCGTCGTGGGTCTTGAAGTGTTCGAGCTGCGACAGGGCGATGACGATCGCCAGGCCGTTGACGAACCCCAGCATGACCGGGTGCGGCACCATGCGCACCAGCTTGCCGAGCCGCAGCAGGCCGAAGAGCGCCATGATCAGGCCGCTGAGCACCACTGTGGCCAGCAGGTATTGCACGCCGTGCTGCACCACCAGCGCGACGATGACCACGGCCATCGACCCGGCAGCACCGGAAATCATCGCGGGCCGCCCACCGAGCAAAGCGGTGAGGGTACAGATGATGAATGCGCCATAAAGGCCCATCAACGGATTGACCTGGGCCACCAGTGCAAAGGCGATACATTCGGGCACCAGCGCGAAAGAGGAGGTGAGACCTGCAAGAACGTTGCGACGTATATCGGTTAAGGGCATGCAATACCTTTCAGCACAAAAACACCCCAAGGCAGGAAGCCGTGGGGTGTGTCTATCGATTTTTTGGAAGGCGATCAGTTTAACAGCTGTTGCGAATTGTGTCTGTCATGCGCCCATGTCGAAGGTGTCTGGGTTGGGGCCCAGACGACCGGTTTGCGGGATATGGGCAATGGCTTGCAGGTCCTGATCGTCCAAAGTGAAATCGAACACATCCAGGTTCTGCGCGATGCGCTCCGGGTTGCTCGAGCGTGGAATCACGATGTGTTGATTCTGCGTATGCCAGCGCAGGATCACCTGAGCCGGTGTCTTGCCGTGCTTCTCGGCGATCTGCGACAGTACCGGCTGCGAGAGCAGGGCACCGCCCTGGCCCAAAGGGCTCCACGATTCGGTGACGATGTTCAGGCCCTTGCAGAACTTGACCAGCTCGACCTGAGAGAAATCCGGATGCAGCTCGATCTGGTTCACCGACGGTGTGACGCCGGTGTCGTCGATGATGTGCTGCAGGTGGTCGGGATGGAAGTTGGACACGCCGATGGAGCGCACCCGGCCTTCTTCCTGCAGACGCACGAAGGCCTTCCAGGTGTCGCGATAGGCGTTCTTCTTGGGCAGTGCCCAGTGGATCAGGTAGAGGTCGAGCTGCTCCAGGCCCAGTTTGGCCATACTCGCATCGAATGCGCGCAGGGTACTGTCGTAGCCCTGATCGGTGTTCCACAGCTTGGTGGTGATGAAGATCTCGTCGCGATCCAGTTCGCTTTCGGCCACGGCGCGGCCCACGCCGGCTTCGTTGCCGTAGATCATGGCGGTGTCGATGTGGCGGTAGCCCGCTTTCAGGGCGGCGACACTGGAGTCATAGGCCTGGTCGTCGTCGAGCTGCCAGACGCCCAGACCCAGTTGTGGGATCTGGATACCGTCGTTGAGGGTGATCAATGGCGCATGTGGCATGAGGTAGCTCCTGGTAGCGGTGAGTCGATGGGATGTCGACCCGCCGCTACCGGGCATAGTTCATGTCAACGGATCAGACGAAGAGCATCGCCGGTTGCTCCAGCAAACGCCTCACTGCCTGGATGAAGCGCGCCGCATCCATACCATCGACCACGCGGTGGTCGAAGGAGCTGGAGAGGTTCATCATCTGCCGGATCGCGATCTGCCCATTGACCACCATGGGCCGCTCGACCACCCGGTTGACCCCGACGATGGCCACCTCGGGGCGGTTGATCACCGGTGTCGAGGCGATGCCGCCCAGTGCGCCCAGGCTGGTCAGGGTGATGGTCGAGCCGGACAGCTCGTTGCGCGCCGCCTTGCCGCTGCGCGCGGCGTGCGCCAAACGGTTGATCTCGCCTGCGGTGAACCACAGGTCGGCAGCCTCGGCGTGCCGCAACACCGGCACCATCAAGCCATTGTCGCTCTGGGTGGCGATGCCCATGTGCACCGCACCGTAGCGCGTGATGAGCTGCTGCTGATCGTCGTAGTGCGCGTTGATCTGAGGAAAATCACGCAACGCCACCACCAGGGCGCGGATCAACAGGGGCAGCAGCGTCAGCTTGCCGCGGGTGTCGCCGAGCTGGGCATTGAGGTCGGCGCGCAAAGACAGCAGGGCGGTGACGTCGATTTCTTCGACATAACTGAAGTGTGCCACCTGCCGGGTGGCTTCCTGCATGCGCTGGGCGATCTTGCGGCGCAGGCCGATGACGGCGATGCGCTCTTCGTCGGTGCGAGGTGCGCCGGTCGTCGCGGCCTGTGCCGTGCGGCTGCCGCTGAGGAAGGCGTCCAGGTCGGCGTGACGAATGCGCCCGGCCGGACCGGTACCGCGCAGCAGGGCCAGATCGATGCCTTCGTCGCGCGCCCGCTGACGCACGGCGGGCGAGGCGAGCGGACGGGCGCTGGCCTCGCAGGTGGGTTTGCCTGGGGCGGCGGTGGCCTTTACTTCGGCTTTGGCCGGCGCTGCGGTTGACGGTGTCGCAGGGGCGTCTGCCATTGAGACGGCTTCTTCGGGTTCGGCCGCCACCACGGGCGTATCGGCCTGGTGATGATTGCCGCTGCCGTGCACCTCGATGCGGATCAGCTCCGCCCCGACTGCCATCACCTCGCCCGGCACGCCACCCAGAGCGACCACGGTGCCCGCTACCGAGCTGGGAATCTCTACCGTCGCCTTGTCGGTCATGACGTCGGCCAAGACCTGGTCTTCACTGACGGCATCGCCGACCTTGACGAACCACTCCACCAGCTCGACCTGCGCGATGCCTTCGCCGATGTCCGGCATACGAATCACATGCGTGCCCATTCAGACCTCCATCACACGTTGCAAGGCAGCGCCGACACGCGTCGGGCCAGGAAAATAGGCCCATTCCTGGGCATGCGGATAGGGTGTATCCCAGCCGGTGACGCGCTCGATGGGCGCCTCCAGGTGGTGGAAACAGTGCTCCTGCACAAGGGCCACCAGTTCGGCGCCGAAGCCGCAGGTGCGGGTCGCTTCGTGGACCACCACGCAGCGCCCGGTTTTCTTCACCGAGGCGACGATGGTGTCCAGGTCCAGCGGCCACAGGCTGCGCAGGTCGATCACTTCGGCGTCGATGCCGGTTTCCTCGGCGGCGGTAACCGCCACGTAGACGGTGGTGCCGTAGGTCAGCACCGTGACATCGCTGCCCGGCCGGACGATGGCGGCGCTGTCCAGTGGCACGGTGTAGTAGCCCTCGGGCACGGCGCTGGCGGCGTGCTTGGACCACGGCGTCACCGGCCGGTCGTGATGACCGTCGAAGGGGCCGTTGTACAGGCGCTTGGGCTCCAGGAAAATCACCGGGTCGTCGTTCTCGATGGCCGCGATCAACAGGCCCTTGGCGTCGTAGGGGTTGGACGGCATCACGGTGCGCAGGCCGCAGACCTGAGTGAAGATCGCCTCCGGGCTCTGGCTGTGGGTCTGTCCGCCGTAGATACCGCCGCCGCAGGGCATGCGCACGGTCATTGGCGCGCTGAACTGCCCGGCCGAACGAAAGCGCAAGCGTGCGGCTTCCGACGCCAGTTGGTCATAGGCCGGGTAGACGTAGTCGGCGAACTGGATCTCCGCCACCGGGCGCAAGCCATAGGCGCCCATGCCCACGGCGATGCCGACGATGCCGCTTTCCGAAATCGGCGTGTCGAACACCCGGGAGCGCCCGTATTTGGCCTGCAGCCCTTCGGTGCAGCGGAAGACCCCGCCGAAGTAGCCGATGTCCTGACCGAAGGCGACTACGTTGGGGTCTCGTTCAAGCATGACGTCCATGGCCGATCGGATAGCCTGCACCATGCTCATGATGGCCGTACTGTTGTGCTGCTCGATGCGTGTTTCTGTAGGCATGTTCATGGTGTCAGACTCCCATCTGCTGACGTTGCCGACGCAGGTGCTCGGGCATGTCCTTGTAGACGTCTTCGAAAATCGTCGCGGCGCTGGCCACCCGACCGCTGACCAGGGTGCCGAACTGCTCGGCCGCCTTCAGCGCGGCGCTCACCTGGGCTTCTATCTCCCCATGCAGCGCGGTGTGCTGATCCTCGCTCCACACACCTCTGACGATCAGGTGCTGCTTGAGCCGTGCGATCGGATCGCCCAGCGGAAAGTGCTGGCCATCGTCGGCAGGGCGGTACTTGGAAGGATCGTCGGAGGTCGAGTGCGGGCCAGCACGGTAGGTGACCCATTCGATCAGGGTCGGGCCATGATTGCGTCGGGCGCGTTCGGCGGCCCAGCGCGAGGCGGCGAACACGGCGAGGAAATCGTTGCCGTCCACTCGCAGCGAGGCAATCCCGCAGCCCACGCCGCGGCCGGCGAAGGTGGTCGCTTCACCGCCGGCGATGCCCTGGAACGAGGAGATCGCCCACTGATTGTTGACCACGTTGAGAATCACCGGCGCGCGGTACACGTGGGCGAAGGTCAAGGCAGTATGGAAGTCGGCCTCGGCGGTGGAGCCGTCCCCGATCCACGCCGAGGCGATGCGCGTGTCGCCCTGGATGGCCGAGGCCATGGCCCAGCCTACGGCCTGCACGAACTGGGTCGCCAGGTTGCCGGAGATGCTGAAGAAACCTTCGTCCTTGTAGGAATACATGACCGGCAGTTGGCGGCCCTTGAGCGGGTCCTTCTCGTTGGAGAACAGCTGACAGATCATGTCGACCAGCGGCAGCTTGCGCGCCATCAGGATGCTCTGCTGGCGGTAGGTGGGAAAACACATGTCGTCGTTGCGCAGCGCCAGCGCATGGGCGCTGCCGATGGCTTCCTCGCCCAGGCTCTGTATATAGAAGGACATTTTCTTCTGGCGCTGGGCGGTGACCATCCGCGTGTCGTAGATACGGGTGGTCAGCATCGCCCGCAGGCCGTCATGCAGCACCTGCTCGGGGATGTCCTCGGCCCACGGACCCTGGGCCTGGCCATGCTCGTCGAGGACCCGCACCAGGCTTGCGGCCAGGTCGGCCGTGGCCTGCGGCTCTATGTCGACAGAAGGTTTGCGCACGGCGCCCGCAGCGCTGAGTTGCAGGTAGGAGAAATCGGTCTTGCAGCCGGGGCGGCCGCTGGGTTCAGGCACATGCAGCCTGAGGGGAAGATAGTCGTTCACGTCGTCACTACCCTTGATCTTGTTGTTGTGGGTGCAGCGCTAGGGTTGAGTCTAGTCGGCCTTGGCGGGCCGCTCGGAACTTATGCTACGGCGCGGCGATGGCGAAATCATGTCCAAAACAAGGCTTGGCAGCGCACGTCTTGCATGAATCATGCGTCGTTGCGTGACATTCAGCAGAGTTCATGCGCGTTCCAGGCAAGCGCTTTGCGCAGCCCGGAAACGCAAAAACCCGCCGAAGCGGGTTTTTGTGATGAAGCGGGCAGGGTGTCAGCCCAGAACGGCTTCCGCGCCAGCGAACAGCGGCTGCGCGGCGGAGCGACCGGTCACCAGGGACAGGTCGTCGACCAGAATGCGCGGCCCCTTGCGCTGCTGCATGACGATGTCCAGCGCACGGCTAGGCTGCAGCTCGACGTCGTCGAAGGTGATCATCTGACCCGGCTCCACGGCGCGCTTCATGATGGCATGGCTCATCAGGCCGATCGGAACATGATCTTCGTGACGGTCGATGATCACGCTTTCACCGCGCAGTTGGAAACCGCCGATGCCACGGCTGATCAGCTCACCTGCCGGCATGGCATGCTTGGCGATGGCCGCGACGCCCACGGTGGGGTTGGTCGAGTTGTTCAGCAGGATGCCGCCGCCGTTAAGTACCCGACGCAGGGTCTTGCCCACTTCCAGCGAGCACAAGTGGAACGGGCGCAGCAGGGCGTAGTAGGGGCCGGCGCCCAGTTTCAGGTACTGCAGGGCCTGGCTCTGGATACGGTCGTGACGACCGACCAGGAACACACCGCCGGCAGCGTAGCCGCTGGGAATGACGTAGTCGACGATCGATTGACCCAGGCCGTCTGCCAGGGCGCCGAGCACGGCGGCGCTTTCATCGAGATTGGTCGATGGCAGACCTTCCATGCCCTGGCGGGTGATGGTGGCGCCGAAACCGTTGGCGACCAGCGCCTGTTCGATCTGTACTTTGGTGCCGTCGGTGAAGGAGGTGGTCTGCTCGATGCTGATGCCCTGGCGCGAAGACCAGTAGGCCATGTCCGCGTGGGTCGGATTGTGGTTCAGATAACCCTTCATGTTGCCGTACACCAGCGGTTCGAAGCCCATCATGATGGCCTCTTCACGCAGCGCAGCCAAAGAGCCGGGCTGATCGCCTTCGGCTTCGGTGATGAAACCCTGGCCAGCCAGGTAGGAACCCGTCGTTACCTGCAGTTCGGCGTTCACCGTGATGACCCGCAGACCGGCACTGAACGCGCGCTCGATTACCACCGTACCGTGACAGACGTCGCCGCTGCACTCGATCACCAGGTCGCTGTGGTCGATCAAATCGTCGAGCGAATTGGTGAGGACGCCGTCCAACGGAAAATTCGCCAACTCCCGTACCGGGCGACGGGTCAGGACCCGCGTCACCTGTACGTCCTTGTAATGCTTGGCCAGAAGCAGGACCAGGGCGCGTGCAATCATGCCGGTTCCGCTCACACCAATTCTGGTAACAGTCGTTTTGTCCATGGGGCGTACTCTCGAATAGTTGAACAGCAGGAAACGGCTAGGCACAACAGGCCGTCCGCGATCCCTGGTCGGGGACGGCGCCTGGGGTGTGCAGGTCCATCAGGGCACAGCAAAATCAGGTACAGGCAGCATCAGCGCAGTGGGAACGTCGAACTCATGCCCAGCTTCGAGTTCTCGCCGTCATGAATGGCCCGCTGCAGCAGTGCCAGGCGATCCTGAGCATTGCGACGACGGGCGAAATAAGTCAGTAGCGAATTGAAGATCTTGCGGTTCAGGCGGTACATCCAAGGCGATGCCAGCCACACGTGTTTATCGAACCAGGCCTGGTTGCGCGCCGAGTAGTAGGCGCGGAAATCCGAGTTGCCGAGCAGGAACGACTCATAGATGTTGCGAGTGTTGGCCTTGTTGTTCCAGGAGTCCTCCAACTCGTCGATGACCGCATCGGTAAGCAGGTACAGGTGTCCGCCGTTGGCGGTGATGCGCCGGGTGTACTCGGTGTCGTCGACATACAGGACCAGCTCGCGGCGTGGCACGCCGATGCTTTCGTACAGGCTGCGGTGGCCGAGCATCCCGCCGTAGGGCGCGAAAGGCAGGCTGAGCATGGCCGCCGGTTTGCTGCCGCGCTTGCCCCAGGGGCGACGACGCCACAGCTTGTAGGGAATCTGCGCAACGTGGAAACCGAAGTAGCTCGAAGGCCGCTGGGTGGCGAAACGCAGTGGCACGCCCTGGGCGATGTCTTCCTGCTGGCCGGGGCGAAAGCCCAGCACCGCGACCTGGGCGCTGCCGTGTACGCCTTCCAGGCGCTTGAGCTCGGCGTGCAGCAACTCGACGGCGGCCGGTGTCGGGGTATTGTCGTCGTCCATCATCCAGATGTATTCGGCGCCATTGGCCAGTGCAGCTTCTATACCCACCGCGTAGCCATTGGCCGAGCCGCTGTTTTCCGCCAGCTGGATCACCCGTACCCGGCCAGGCCAGCGTTCGGCCAGCTCGTCCACGGGGGCGGTCGCGGCATTGCTGACGATCAGCACTTCATCGATTTGAGCGAAGCTCAAGGCGTCGGCGACCAATTGTTCGAGGTAACCCAGGCGATCGCCATAGGTCACCGTGACGATGGTCGTGCCCTCTCTTGGGCAGGGCTGCTCTCCGGAAAACACTTCGAGGTAAGAGTAGCCATCGATGAGGATCGTCGAGTGTTGTTGATGTGTATCGACCATGTGGATGCCTTCGCTTGAAAAGAGGAGGGGGTTTGCACCGCCTAGGGGTTAACGCTGTTTTCCGCGTGTTGCAGCGGAACGCATTGAAACGAATTCCAAGCGAGGCAATAACACTGCATGTTCTGTACTTGCACTCAACGACACGTTTGACACTGTTCTCGATACACCGCACCCATGCGATACCGGACTTAACTTCTCGTTATCGAAAGTTAAAGCTACCGCCGGTCCTTGCCTAAGCAGTGGGTCAACTCATTCATGTGCCTAAACGGCGCTTTCGCCAGAACGGCTAAACGCTCTTCTTGCCTTCGAAAAGTCTCTGGAGCGAGGTTTTACGGGCGTTGAAGCGAATTTAAGGTGGCGTTGCCATGTAAGTCAATGCGCGGTGTCGCGATTTTTGACAAAAATTTTACATTTGGCCTTGGATTTTCATAAGTCATTGATTTATAAGGCAGTCAATGTTTTGTCGTGGTGATCTGTCAATAATCCGCGCGCCAAATCGGCCGCGTCAAAAAACTAATTGGCGGTATTTAAATAGTTTTCCGGCGGTGCCGTAAGTAAATAATCAGGTACTTTCACGAGGACTTGCACGGCGCCAAAGTTTGAGAGATGCTTATTTCCGTTCGTCAGAGGCAGTGAACTTTCTTCGCGCCTTGCACATGACTGCGTTTGTACGTGATCCACTTCTTGGCGTGGCCATTGGCACCCCAAGAGCGTGGGGCGCCTGGCTGTGTGTACCGTGAGCGAGCACCGAACTTCAAAAGACTTATCAATCGTCGCGCCATGCCGCGGGGTCATACCGATGTTGTTCAACTCGATGGTATTCATTGCCGGTTTTCTGCCCGTGGTCCTGCTGGGGTTCGTCATGCTGGCCGGGACCGGGCGCAGGCGCCTGGCGGCGGTATGGCTGACCCTCGCCTCGCTGGTGTTCTACGGCTGGTGGAATCCGGCCAATGTCCCCCTGCTGTTGGGGAGCATCGTGTTCAACTACGTACTGGCGGGGCAATTATTGCGCACCCGTTCCAAGGCACTGCTTATCCTGGGGGTAAGCGCCAACCTGTCGCTGTTGCTGTACTTCAAGTACACCGGTTTTCTGTTCGGCAGCCTCAACGAAGCGTTCGGCCTGGGCTGGACATTGCAGAACATCACGCTGCCGCTGGCGATCTCGTTCTTCACCTTTCAGCAGATTGCCTATCTGGTGGACACCCATGACGGTGAGGTGGTCGAGCACGACTTCGTCAACTACTGCCTGTTCATCACCTTTTTTCCGCACCTCATCGCTGGGCCCATTACCCACCACAGGGAAATGCTCGAGCAATTCCGCGACGGCGACAACTTCCGGCCGCGACTGGTCAATCTGTCCATCGGCGCAACTGTTTTCTTCATGGGCTTGTTCAAGAAAGTGATCATGGCCGACCCCATGGGCGAGAAGGCTGCCCCGGTATTTGCCATGGCCGCCGACGGTACGTTGCCTGCTCTGCATGATGCCTGGATCGGGGCGCTGAGCTACACCCTGCAGATCTACTTCGATTTTTCTGGCTATACCGACATGGCCATCGGGCTGGGGCTGCTGTTCGGCATCAGCCTGCCAGCCAACTTCAACAGCCCGTTCAAGGCGCGCAACGTGATCGACTATTGGTCGCGCTGGCACATGACGCTGACCCGCTTCCTCACCAGCTACATCTACAACCCGATCGTGCTGCGCATCACCCGTCGGCGCATGGCCGCCGGTTTGCCCATGCCCAAGCGCGGCAAGATGAGCCTGGGTACGTTCTGCATGGTGGTGGCTTATCCGACCGTGCTGACCATGTTCATTTCCGGTGTGTGGCACGGCGCGGGTTGGCAGTTCGTGGCCTTCGGCCTGGTGCACGGTTTCTACCTGGTGGTGGCCCATGGCTGGCGCGCCTGGAAAGCGCGTCGTGGCTGGGCGGTGGACAGCGATCGCTGGATCCATCGGGTACCGGCGGTGCTGTTGACGTTCGTCTGCGTGGTGGTGGCGATGGTGTTCTTCCGCGCGCCCAGCCTGACCGGCGCTTTGGCGGTGCTGGGCGGCATGCTGGGTATGAGCGAACTGCCCACCCAGTTGGCACCCCAGCACCTGCGCAGCTCGATCATGATCGCGGCCCTGCTGGCGTTCGTCTGGTCGCTGCCCAACCTCCAGCAGTGGATGGGGCATTTCCGCACGGCGCTCAAGGCCAAGCCGGACCTGCACTGGCTGCAGCGCCGAGTGCCTGCCAGCGCCTGGCAGCCCAGCGCGGCGGTCGGCCTGAGCATCGGCGTGCTGGCCTTTTTCGCGCTGGCCACCGCGTTTTCGGTGGCGCCCAGCGAGTTTCTCTACTTTCAGTTCTGACAGATCAAGGTGCCGACGATGGAACAGTTAGCCTGGCTTGCACAACACCCCGACCTGGGCGCGGCGATCACTTGCGCCAAATCATTGAGCGATCCTGTGGCACGCCTGCGCGAAGCCGCCCGGCTGGCCGGCTATCGTCGCGATTTCACCCTGACCCTGCGCCTGGATCGCCTGGCCAGGGAGGGCATCGATCTGCTCGCTGGTGACGGGCAGTCGGCAGTGCCCGGTTTCACCGCGTTGCGCATGGCCGTGCTGGCGTCGCACACCGTTGACCACTTGCTGCCAGGGATCCGCGTCGCCGCGCTGCAACGTCAGGTCGGTGTGTCGCTGTACTTGGCGCCTTATGGTCAGTATCGCCAGGCGTTGCTCGGCGACGATCCGGCGTTGAAGGCTTTCGCTCCGCAAATCATCCTGCTGGCCCTGGATGCCCTCGACTCGCCTCCCGATTGCCCTCTGCATGCCAGTGCGCAAGAAGCTGAAAGCGCCGTGCAGGCGCGCGTCGCCGAATTGCGCGGGCTCTGGCGCAAGGCGGGCGAGCGCTACGCCGCTCAGGTCATCCAGCAGACTGGGGTGCCTGCCGGCCCGGCGCTGTTCGGACACTTCGACGCGCAGGTGCCGGGCTCGCCGCGGGCCTTGCTTGAGCGCCTGAACAGCGAGATTCGCCGTGCGGCCGCCGAGGACGGCGTATTGCTCATGGACCTGGCCTGGAGCGCCGCCTGCGGCCAGTACGGTGAAGGCCTGGCCAACCCGGTGCGCTGGCATCAGGCCAAGCAGTTGGTCAGTCCGGTCTGGGCACCGCTGTATGGCGACCAGTTGGCGCGCATCGCCGCCGCCGTGGTCGGTCGGTCGCGCAAGTGCCTGGTGCTGGACCTGGACAACACCCTGTGGGGCGGCGTGGTCGGCGACGATGGCGTGGACGGACTGTACCTGGGGCAGGGCAGCGCCACCGGCGAAGCCTTTCTGGCCTTCCAGCACTACGCGGTGCAACTGGCACGTCGCGGCGTGATTCTGGCGGTGTGCAGCAAGAACGACCAGCAGGTTGCCGAAGCGGCCTTCGATCACCCGGAAATGGCCCTCAAGCGCAGCGATATCGCGGTGTTCGTAGCCAACTGGGAAGACAAGGCGAGCAACCTGCGGCGGATTGCCGAGCAGTTGAACATTGGCTTGGACAGCCTGGTGTTCGTTGACGACAACCCGGCCGAACGTGACATCGTGCGCCGCGAGTTGCCTCAGGTGGCCGTTCCGGAACTGCCCGATGACGTCGCCGACTACCCGGCGCGGGTTGCGGCTGCGGGTTACTTCGAGGCTATCGCCTTCACCGCCGACGATGGTGCGCGCGTGCAGACCTACCGGGCCAACAGCGAGCGTCAGGCGGCCATGGCCGAGGCCACCGACATGGCCGGCTACCTCAAGGGCCTGCAGATGGTCATGCAGGCGCGGCCCATAGGCACTGCCGAGCGGGCCCGGGCCACGCAACTGATCAACAAGACCAATCAGTTCAATCTGACCACCCGGCGCTACAGCGAGGCAGAGGTGCAGCAATTGGCGGACAGCCCAGGCGCACTGGCGTTGAGCCTGCGCTTGACCGACAAGTTCGGTGACAACGGCCTGATCAGTGTGGTGCTGGCACGTGCCGATGCGGCCTGCGCCAGCGACGAATTGTTCATCGACACTTGGCTGATGAGTTGCCGCGTGCTGGGGCGCCAGGCTGAACAGGCGGCCTTGCAAGTGCTTGCCCACTACGCCACGACGGCTGGCTACAGCGCCTTGATCGGCGAGTATCGCCCGAGCGAGCGCAATGCGATGGTCGCCGAGCATTACCCGCAACTGGGTTTCGTTCACCAGCCGAACCCTGATCCTGCCTCGACTGCCACGTTCTGGCGTTACCCGCTGGTGACCCCACCTCACTTCAACCACCACATCGAGATACGTCATGACTGAAACCACTACCGTATTGCAGGAACTGACCGAGCTGTTCCGTGACCTGTTCGACGACGAAAACCTGGAGCTGAGCGACGACACCACGGCCGATCAGGTCGAGGGTTGGGACAGCCAGATGCACGTGATGCTGATCGTCGCCGCAGAGCAACGCTTCGGCATCAAGTTCCGCACGGCGGAGCTCGAGTCATTGCGCAACGTCGGACAATTCGTCCAGTTGATCGAAAGCAAACGTTCCGGGAGTTGACTCATGCAGCCGACCGTACAGCCACAAGCGTCGCCCGCCGATCGGGCGGCCATGGGTCCTGCCTACTTGATCTGGATAGCGGTCGGGCTGTTCGGCAGTCTGGCGCTGTTCGCCAGCCTGATCATGGGTCTGCGCGTCACCGGCAACCTGCCGCCGCCGGCATTCTCCAACAGCCTGTGCGCGGACGAGAAACTGGGGTTCATGCGCGAGCACTCGGTGTCGGCGCCCAACGTGCTGGTGATCGGCTCCTCGGTCGCCTGGCGCCACTTCGACGGGCAGACCGTAGCTGAACGAGCGCCCGGCGTGCGGCCACTCAATGGCGCGTTCTGTGGGCTGCACGCCAACCAGTCGGTGTACGTTGCCAACTGGCTGCTGGACCGCGAAACCACGGTCGAGCAGGTCCTGATGATCGTCGATCCGCTGGATTTCGCGGGATGCAGCACGGTTGCGACTGCGGTCTTCGACCGCCGCGACGCCGATGCCTATGTGTATGGACAAGGCTCGGCGTGGCTGCCCTACATGCGTTATTTCACCCCCGGCTCCTTGCTGCGCAACGCCCGCACGGTCAAGGCCCAGCGGGCCGGGCAGATCGAGTTCGATCCACTGGTGTTCAACCGATATGGCGACGGCCCGCTCGACACGCAGAATTCCCGGGATTTGCTCTACGGTCAGCCCGAACCGCTGGACCCGACCTGCTTTGCGGCGCTGGACAGCCTGGCCCAGCGCTTGAAGCGTGAAGGGCGCCAGTTGACCGTGGTGGCGACGCCGCTGCATCCGCAGTGGAAAGCCGAACACGAAAGCCGCGGTCAGTTGCTGGCCGAGTTCGACAGCCGATTGCGCCAGACCCTGGCGCACAGCGGCGCGCAGTTCTGGAACGCCGACACTGACCATCGGATCAGCGAGACAGCTTTCGTCGATGCCATCCACCTGCGCTGGAGTGCGGCCCAGGCACTGTCCGTCGATATTGCGGCGCGCCTGGCGCCGGCCTCGCAGATGGCTGTGGTACAGCGCCAGTAGCCTTTGCTGCCGGCGCTTCGAGCGCCATGCAGGTCGCTGAAAAAATCCTTGCAGAACCCGTCGAAACGTTAAAAACCTGTCACGCTTCGGCGCTGCTAGTCTGCCCGTACGCACCCTACGGGCAATTGCATCATGAAGGCTTGGGTCATTTCCCTGATCGCGCTGGGCTGCAGCGCTGCGCTCGATGTCCAGGCGCTGGCGTTGACTGACCCCGAGCGCGCCTGGATACGCGACAACCCGGTGGTGGAGTACGCGGTCGATCCGTATTGGCCCATCGAGTACGTAGAAAATGGCCAGCACCGCGGCTTGACCCGCGATTACATCGATCACATTCAGCGCACCACCGGCCTGCGCCTGGTTCGAGTGCCCAGCGCCAACTGGCAGGCGACCCAGCAGGCCTTGGCCACGGGACGATTGATGCTGGCCTCGGTCGTGTCCGAGCGGTTACTGGGCGCGCAACCCCGCAGCCAGATGCTGTTGACCCAGCCGTATTTCTTTGGCGCAACGGTGGCCATCACCCGCGCCAGCACGCCGATGCTGTTCACTGCCAGCCGCTTGGCCGGGCAGACTGTGGCGGTGAAGGGCGGGGGTGGCTATGAAAACTACCTTCGCCAGCACCATCCCGATGTTCACCTGCTGCTGATTGCCGATGCCGAGCAGGCCCTGGCCGCCGTGGCCGAGCAGCGCGCCGATGTGGCGATCGGCCTGGATGCAGTGCTGCAACCCATGCTGCGCCGCAAATATGCCGGTCGCCTGCACTTGGCCGGGGTGGTGACAGACATGCCTGTGGTGCTGGCCATGGGCGTGTCACCCAGCGAGCCGCTGTTGCTGAGCATTGTCGACAAGGCGCTGCAGAGCCTGACGTCCAAGGCTACCGACGACATCTACGAGCGCTGGTTGGTGCAGACCGATTTCGGCGCGCCGACTTGGCAGACCCTGGCCCAATACTACTGGCCGGAAATCGTCGCCGGTGTCCTGCTACTGCTGCTGCTCGGGGCCCTGGCTCGCCGTGCCCGTTTAGCGCAGCGCCGCGCGCAAAGCAGCGAGCGACGCATGGCGCGTTTTCTGGCCATGCTCAGCCACGAGATCCGCACGCCGATGAACGCGGTGCTGTCGGCCATCGAATTGCTGTCGCGCAGCGCTTTGGGTGCCCGCGAGCAGCAATGGGTCGGCCTGGCCAACGATTCGGCCGTGAACCTGCTCGAGCTGCTCGACGATGTGCTGGAGATCACCCGCCTGGATGCAGGCGCCGTGCGACTGGACCCGCAGCCCACCAATCTCGTCGAATTGGGCCGCAGCGTCGCCGAACTCTATCGCCTGCAAGCACACCGCAAAGGCCTGACCCTGGAGTACCGCGCACGAGGGCTGGATCATGGGTCAGTCAGGATCGACAGGCTGCGGCTGCGCCAGATCCTGTCCAATCTGCTGTCCAACGCAGTGAAGTTCACCCACCAGGGTAAGGTCGGCCTGGCCCTGGACTGCAGAATGATCGACAACGGCTCGGCCGCACAGCTCACCATCGAGGTCAGCGACAGCGGGGTCGGTATCGCATCGGATCGCCAGAACGAGGTGTTCGATGCCTTCACCCAGGCCCACGACAGCACGGCCGAGCGCTACGGTGGTAGCGGGCTGGGCCTGGCCATCTGCAAAGAGCTGGTGCAGCTCATGGGTGGCAGCATCGCGCTGCACAGCATCGTGGGCCGGGGTACCGAAATCACCTGCCGCCTGCCCGTGGTGCTGGAAGCGCTTGCACCAGTGGTGTCGCCAGTAGCGGCGCCGGCTTTGCAGGACGAGCCACTGGCGTTGCGGCAGACGGTGCTGGTGGTGGAAGACCACGTACTCAACCAACACGTCATCGCCCAGCAACTGGAGACGCTCGGCTACCCGAGCACCGTGGCCGGGACCGGTGCACAGGCCCTGGCCGCCATCACCGAGCAGGATGATCTGGGCCTGATATTAGTGGATTGTCAACTGCCGGACATCGATGGCTACACCTTGGCTCGGCGGATCCGGCAACTGTCCGGAGCCAGTGCGCACTTGCCCATTGTCGCCATCTCTGGCGCCAGCGACCCCGAGCACGTCGAACGCTGCTACGCCAACGGCATGAACGATGTATTACTCAAGCCCCTGCAACTGGCAGCTTTGGCGCGAGTGTGCAGTCAGTTTCTCGCCCTGGACCCGCAATGGGCCGCTCTACCTGCATGGACACTCGATGCGACAACCCAGGAGGCCCTCGATCGACTGCTGGTTGTTACATGCCGGGACGACTTGCGCGAGCTGACCCAGGCCTTGGAGAACCAGCAGTTGCCTCCGGCGTTTGCTTTGGCGCACCGCATGCAAGGCGCTGCGCGCATGACCGGCGCCATGGACCTGGCCGAGGCGCTGCAGCGTCTGCAGCAACGCCTCGGGTCAATCGCGCTGCCGTCCATAGGTTGGCAGCCATGGGTCGAGGAGGTGTACCAGGCGCTGGACGACCATGAGCGGTCGCCCAAAGGTTAGATGATAGGCCCATGATTTGATTCTATAGACCTTTAGATGCTAAATTTGCGTCTGAAGACCAATAGAGGATCTGACCATGACGGCCTCGCCGCAAAACGTCGAGTTTACCCGTAACCAGTGTGTAGCAGGTCTGCGCGCGGCTTTGCGCATCCTGGACAGATGGCAGGCGTCGGGCGAGCAGGCCTGCAAGATCCTGCGTATCTCGCGCAGCACGTACACTCGTGGCCGACAGGGAGATGCCCAATGGTCCGTGAGTCTGGACATGGATCAGATGCACCGCATCAGCTTCGTGCTCAACATCCATGCCGCCTTGCGCACGGTTTTCGACAATCCGGAAAACGTCTACGGCTTTCCGGGCATGGAAAACGCCAATGCTTTCTTCAATGGGCGCAAACCGCTCGACATCATGGCCCAAGGTGACTTCATCTCACTCTACGAAACCTTCCGCCGCGTCGATGCGTTGCGGGGCGCACAATGGTGACGGCGGCGCGCTTGCCCACCTCGCCTGGCACCGCCGTGCAGACCCATCGTCTGGTCAATTCGAGGTTTCCGCCCATTGCACTGTTCGACGATGTCGCCGATGCCGAAGAATTCGAAGTGCTCTACCGGCTTCAGGCGCTGACCAATCCCAGGCTGCAGAATGAGGTCGGCACCCTGCAGTTGATCCCGTTGGAGCAGATCCCGTTCGGCATCGTCGGCTGCTCCTATGCTACCGCGCCCTTCACCCACGTCAACCCGGACGGCTCGCGTTTCAGTGACGGCAGCTACGGCGTGCTGTACCTGGCCGACACGGTCGAGACGGCGATTGCCGAGGTGCACCATCACCAGAACCGCTATTGGGCGAAGGTTGCGGGCTTGAACTACGAGCGGTTCGTATTCCGCAGCCTGGTCTGCGTATTCATTGGCAGCGGCTGTCGGGATGCCACCGAGTTGTCGCTTCACGACGCCATCTATGCGCCCGACGACTACAGCGCTGCCAATGCCCTGGGTGCGCAGCTTCGGCAACTGGGCGCCGCGGGCCTCCAGTACCATTCGGTCCGCTCGCCGGGCAACCATTGCTGGGCATTGATGACCCCACGGCATGTCGCCTCGATCATCCAGAGCGCCCATTACGAAATGATCTGGAACGGTGGCATTACCAGCGTCAACCGAGTTTCCAAACCCTAGCAGCACTTCCCCTGCGGAAGCGTAAGCAGTCAAGTTGAACCCGTGCCCAGCCACGGTCTCTGAACAGACACTGTTTCCAATCCCACGGGTGATGCATGATCGAAATCAACAGCTATACCACTGTCAAACGTCGACCACGGGTACCGCACGACGTCTTCGCTCACTACTGGCGCGATGTGCACGGCCCCTTGTGCGCGCGCCTTCCAGGGCTGGGCCTGTACATTCAGCACCATCTTTCCCGCGAGCAGGATGCCCACTTGTGGCCCCTTGCTGACGGCATCCAGGAAATCAGCGACTACGAACTCGACGGCGGTGTGGAAATCGGCTTTCTGTCTGCAGCGGATCAAAAGCAGTTCCAGGACGCCAGCTCGCTGCTGTTCAGCGACGAGCAGAACATGTTCGAGGAAACCCTGGCCTATGATCTGCCCGAAGGTTCGATCAATCTGGTCAACCGAACCGGCGATGAAGTGATGAATGGCCTGGACCAGGCTGATCGCATTCATCTGCACCTGAGCCCGCGCGGCACCATGGAAAGCCTGCACAACTACCTGCGCGACGAGCTGGGCCCATTGCTGGCGGCCAGCGACGCGGTGCTCAAGGTGCGTCTGCACCTGTGCGCGCCGTTCAACAACGATGGCATGCATCCGCCGGCGCCGGATGTCGCCCACACCGCGACGCCGGTACGTGAGCAACTGGCCGTGCTGGAGATCGCATTCGTCAGTCCGCTGGCGCGTCGGAAGTTTTTCCAGAGCGACGAATTCCAGCAGTCGCAGGCAGCACAGGCACGGCATATCGCCCAACTCAAGGCCTTTGCGGTGTCCGGCGTGTATACCTATGTGTATGACGGCGAAATCACCACGGCTGGCCTGCGTGGCAGTCGCGCTGCCGAGCTGATCGACTACCTGGGCGCCAACAACCAGATCACCGCCGACATCAACGCCTTGTTCTCACCCGAGCGCAGCTGACCACTCGACTGGACTGGCGCGAGGGCGTGCGTCTGTACGCCCTAGGCCGATCCTTCAGCTCTGCTTGGGCGGCGTCCCACGGAAGTGATCCAGGCCCGGCACCGGTTCCAGCTTCACTGGCTGGCCGGTGCGGGCGCTTTCGTAGATCGCTTCCATCAGCTTGTGGTCCTGCACGCCTTCCTCCCCCGGTGTCCAAGGCTGCTGGTCGTGCAGCACGCACTGGGCCATGTGGTCCAGCTCCTGAGCAAACTGGTTCTTGGGTTGCAGGGTCAGGCGACCGTTGCGGGTCGCGTCACCGTCGCGCTCGATGATGGACAACTGCTGGCCCTGATAGAGAAACGCATTGGGCATGTCGACGCAGGCGCTTTCCAGATTCAGGCGCTGATACTTGTCGTCGCGCGCACCGTAGCTGGTGAGGCAGTTGGCGAAGGTGCCCGAGGGAAAGCGCAGGGTGAATTGAACGGTTTCCTCGACCTGCGCGTAACGCGGGTCACCGGCCGGCGAGTACAGTTGGGCGAACACTTCGACCGGCTCTTCGCCGGTGATGAAGCGGGCGGTATTCAGGCAATACAAACCGATGTCCGGCAGCGAACCGCCGCCGGCCATGTCCTTCTTGTGCCGCCACTGTCGCTCGCCGTCCTCGGCCACCGTCTGGGTATTAGTCGCCGTGTAGGCGACCAGGCGACCGTGCTGCTTGTCCTGCACCAGCTTGCGCGCGCGCAGGTTGTAGGGTTCGTACTGAATTCGGTAGGCGACCATCAGCTTGACCTTGGCCTGACGGCAGGCTTCGACCATCGCCTGACCGTCCCTGGAAGACACCGACATCGGCTTTTCGGTCAGCACATGCTTGCCTGCGGCCGCCGCCCGCTCGCAGAACTGGCGGTGCATGGCATTGGGCAAGACGATGTACACCACCTTGATGTCCGGATTGTCGGCGATCCGCTCGAAGTCCTCGTAGCTGTAGCAGGCCTCGGGCTTGATGCCGTACTGGGTCGCGACCGCCTTGAGCTTGTCCGGGGTACCGGACACCAGCGCCACCGGCTTGGCGTACAGCGATTCACCGAAGGCGGGAAGAATTTCCTCGAGAGACAGTCGACCCAGGCCGACGATGGCGAAGCCGACGCGCTGATCAGGTGGCAATGGGGTAGCCGGTTGCGAGGAGGGCGTATCGGCGGGACCGCGCCAAGGTGGAAAGGTCACGCTGCCTTTTTCGACCTTGCCCACATCCACCACCGTAGGGGGCGTGAACCCCTCGGCCATGGCTTGAGGCGCGAGGGCCGCGGTGCCTGCCGCTGCGGCAAGCAGCTTGCACAGTGAGCGACGGTTGAGTTCGGGGGGGTTGAGTCCGGTGGGACGGTCGGGCGGGACGGAAGTCATGCAGCTTCTCCTTGAAGGCGACGGAACCGAGCGGTCGCTTGCGCACACGACCGCTACAGAACCGACCTTCGCGCCGCGGCTACGGTTTCCTCGCCTTGGGCGGGGACAGACCAACGGCGCCGGGCATCAAGCCACGGGCTTCGGCTCCTGCACAGGCGCGGCGTCCACCTTGTCGTTGATCAGCAACATGCTCTGCGGCGCGGACAGCGCCACGCCCATGGTGCGCAGGCGATCCAGAATGGTGAACAGCAGGTCGCTGCGCGTGCCGCCGACCGAGCGCGGGCTGTTGACGAAGCCGCTGACGCTGATCAGCAAGCCAGCGCTGGTCAGGTCCTTGAAGGTCACTGAAGGTGCCGGGTCGGCGAGTACCGCTTCATGCTCGGTGTAGGCGGTCATCAGCAGTTCGCGGATCTTCAGCACGTCGGTGTCCAGGGGCAGGGTGAGGGTGATGCCCACCACACCCAAGGCGTTGCCCATGGTCACGTTGCGCACGTTCTGGGTGATGAACTGCGAGTTGGGCACGATCACCGTGGAACGGTCGCCCATCTGGATCTCCGTGGCGCGGACATTGATGCGGCGAATGTCGCCTTCCACACCGGCCAGGCTGACCCAGTCGCCGACCTTGACGGGCCGCTCGGTCAGCAGGATCAGGCCGGAGATGAAGTTCTGCACGATCGCCTGCAGGCCGAAGCCGATACCCACCGACAGCGCACTGACCACCCAGGTCAGGTTGGTCAGGCTGATGCGCAGCGTCGACAGTACGCCGATCCCCAGCAGTACGAAGCCGATGTAGCCCACCAGCGTCACCAGCGAGGCGCGCATGCCGGCGTCCATGTTGGTTTCCGGCAGCAGGCGATCACCCAGCCAGTTCTTCAGGATGCGGATGCTCAGCAGTCCCCCGACCAGCAGCACCACGGCCAGGAGGATGTCGCCGGGAACGATATTCAGATCGCCAAGGGATTTGCTGCCCACGTCCAGGCGGGCGAAGCTGGCCAGCAGTTCGCTGGGGTTCGAACCGGATGGCATGAAGGCCAGGACCAGCGCAATGCACAGCAGCAAGGTCCGGCCGATGCCGGCGAGCAGGGTGCTGGCCTGGGCCTGATGGCGTGGCGACAGCCCGAGCATGGCGCCCAAGGCCTGACCGCCCGCTTGCTTGGGCGACAGCAGGGTTTCGCAGATGTCGACGAAGAACACGGTCAGCAGGTAGGCCGTGGAGGTCACCAGGCCGATCCACAGCAGCTTCACGGTCAGCACGTAGGCCAGGGTCAGATAGCCGCTGAGCAACCCCAGCAGGATGATGCCGACCCAGACTGCGAGAATGAACGGGATCAGTCCGACGAAGCCTGCGGTGCGCTCCAGCGCCAGGCGGCGCCGGGTCCGGCGCACGCGCACCAGGCCGTAGACGAAGATCAGCGCGACCAGCAGCGCGGTCAGGCCGTTCACCGCGACCGACAACGCAAGGCTGCTGGCGATCACGCTGTTGATGCGCTCGAACGTGCCGGTCACCATCAAAGACAGCGCCAGCACGGCCGGAAGACCACCGATGGCGGTAGCAACCGGGTCAGGAATGTTGGGCAGACGCCACGACGGATTGGGCAGCATCAGCAGGGCGCGGCCCATGCCCACCAGAAACGCGCAGAACAAAATCAACGTCTGCACCTGATCGATCAGGTTGAGCACATTGGCGCTGGGCTGGGAGTGGCTGACAATGCCCCACTGCAGCAGCGAGGTCGCGGCGCTGATGGTGAGCACCGTGGTCAATCCCGTGGCCAGGGCCAGGGTACTGCGGCGCAATCGTCCCTCGGGAAACCAGCGGATCATGGCCCGCACGAGCAGTCGTTCGATCAAGCGCCGGGCCACCACCCACACCAGCAGGGCAGACAGCAGGATCATTATGAAGGTCCCGCGCGAGCCGGGCGCCATGGCGGTGTCAAAGACTTGCTTGACGTCCTGCCACAAGCCACCGAGCTTCCTCACGTCCTCTTCGGTGGGCCGAATCAGGCTGGACCAGAAGGCAGAACTCAAAGGACTGGCCGAGCGCGTGCTGATCTGGGTGTCGAGCAGGTTGCGGCGCAAATTGAGGATCTGCGCGGCCAGGTCGCTGGCCGAGGTGCTCAGGGCAGTGGTGTCGGTCTGGTCGGTGGTCAGCGCTTTTTTCTGGTTGACCAGGGTCCGACGTTGCGCGGTCAGGGTCTGCGGCTCGTCGGGCTGGGCGGCGCCCAGCACGTTGAGCTGGTCGTCCAGATGGCCCATGTCCACGCTCTGGCGGGCGAGCAGGGCTTCGGCCTGACGCTGCACCTGCAGGGCCGCCTGGCGCAGACTGGCGAGCAGGTCGTCATTGGCGGCGGTGGACACTTTCTGCCGGATCTGGTCGAGCTGGTCGCTGAGCTGCGCCGGCGTGGCCAGGACTTCGACCGGCGCGCTGTCGGTGCTGGCCGCGGGGGCCGGCGCGGGTTCGGCTAGGGCGGGCACACTGGCCCATAGGCACAAGGCCAGCAAGCCCATACACCAACGATTGATCATGGATTGCCGCATCTTTCGATTCTCTTTGAGCGGAGGTCCGCGCGCGCGGACCTCGGAAACGTGAAAACACCGATTGCCTTTGCCTGACTACCGAGGATGGACACGCGAGGGCCGGGGGAGGTTACAACATGTGAATGAGATTGAGGCCCCCGTTTTGCGCGAATTGGACTGCACCGGTCGTCGGATTCATCAAACCGTCACAAAAGCTGTGCACAGTTCCGTTGCCCTTTATCTCAGTGAGTTTCTTAGATGAAAAGTTTGATGAAGTCTGCCGCGCTCGCCGTTGCCGTTTCGCTCAGCGCCAGCGCCATGGTTTTCGCCGCTGACGGCATTCGCTTGACCGGCTCTGGCGCCAGCTTTCCGGCCCCGATCTACCTCACCTGGTTCAAGGACTTCAGCAAGAAATCCGATGGCGTGACCGTCGACTACCAGTCCAAGGGGAGCGGTGCGGGCGTACAGGACTTTTTGAACAAGACCGTCGATTTCGCCGCCAGCGACTCGGCCATGAAAGATGAAGACATCGCCAAGGTCGCCGAAGGCGCCCAGCTGCTGCCGATGACTGCAGGCGAGATCGTTCTGGCCTACAACCTGCCAGGCAGCCCCAAGGGCCTGAAACTGCCGCGCGACGTCTACTCCAACATCTTTCTGGGCAAGATCACCAAGTGGAACGATCCGCAGATCGTGGCCGCCAACCCGGACCTGAAACTCACCGACATGCCGATCACTGTGGTCGTGCGTGCCGACTCCAGCGGCACCACCGCGGTGTTCACCAAGCACCTGGCGACCATCAACCCGGCGTTCAAGGCTGACCTGGGCGAGGGCAACACCGTCAACTGGCCTGCCAGCGACAAGTTCATCAAGTCGCCCAAGAACGATGGCGTGACTGCCACCGTGCGCCAGACCCCGGGCGCGATCGGCTACATCGAATACGGCTTCGCCAAACTGGCCAAGGTCGACTTCGCCGTGCTGCAGAACAAGGCTGGCAAGTACGTGGTACCGAACGCCGAGAGCGGCGCCGAGGCCCTGGCCGCGGTGAAGATGCCGGAAAACCTGGTGGCCTGGCTGCCGGACCCCGAGGGCGAGAAGTCCTACCCGATCACCACCTACACCTGGATGATCTTCCGCAAGGACAACGGCAACCCGGCCAAGGCCAAGGCCATGCGCGACATGATCGAGTACAGCCTGACCGAAGGCCAGAAGATCGCCGACTCGATGGGCTACATCCCGCTGCCGCCGTCGGTTGTCGAGCAGGTTCGCAAAGCCAGCGCCAACATTCAGTGACAGACGCGGGACCTCGCTCGGCAACGGCTTGACGGCCCTGGCCGGCGAGGTCTTCTTCCACACCCCGGAACTTATCGATGAACAGCCCTTTCGTTGTACCGGATAACCCGGACTCAGCCTGCCAGCCGCCTTCGACGAAGGACTTTCTGGTCGACCGCACGTTTCGTGCGCTTGCGCGCGTCGGTGTGGTACTGATTCTGGCCGTGGTATTTGCCCTGATTTTCGAAGTAGGGCGCAAGGCACTGCCCGGCATGGAAAAACATGGCTTCGACGTGCTGTTCGGCAGCGTGTGGGACGTCAACCAGGGCAAGTACGGCATTCTGCCAGCCATCTGGGGCACGCTCTACAGCGCTTTTATCGCACTGGTCATCGCCGGCTTCTTCGGCATCAGCATGGCGATCTTCCTGACCCAGGATTTCCTGCCGGCCAAGCTGGCTTCCGTGTTTCGTACCATCGTCGAGCTCCTCGCTGCCATTCCCAGCGTGGTCTACGGCCTGTGGGGCATCTACGTGGTGATCCCGGCCATTCGTCCGCTGACCACCTGGCTGCACACCGAACTGAGCTGGATCCCCTTTTTCGGCACATCGCTGAGCGGACCGGGCCTGCTGCCTGCCGCGCTGGTGCTGGCCATCATGATTCTACCGACCATCGCTGCCGTGTCTCAGGACGCCCTGACCGCCGTGCCGATGAAAACCAAGCAAGCGGCCTATGGCATGGGCACCACCCACTGGGAAGCGATCCTCAAGGTCATGGTGCCGTCTGCCGCGACGGGCATTTTCGGCTCGCTGGTGCTGGGCCTGGGTCGGGCCCTGGGTGAAACCATGGCCCTGGCAATGCTGGTGGGTAACGCCAACAACATCTCGCTGTCGCTGTTCGCACCGGCCAACACGCTGGCGGCGCTGCTGGCGCTGAACTTCCCGGAAGCCGGGCCGGGCGAGATCGAAGTGCTGATGTACGCAGCCCTGGTGCTGATGCTGATCACCCTGATCGTCAACGTCATCGGCTCCATGCTCATGGTCTACGCACAACGGGGGACTAAATGATGAACAGCCTGAGCACGCCCACCGCCGCCTTGCCCAGTCTGCAACGCAAGTTCGAAGGCCGCGCCCTGCGCAGCCTGGTGCTGACGACCCTGGTCTGGGCGGGCGCGCTGATTGCCAGCGTGCCGCTGCTGTCGGTGCTGTACATGCTGATCACCCGCGGTGGGGCGCGTTTGAGCCTCGAGGTGTTCACCGAACTGCCACCCACCGGTTTCGAAACCGGCGGCGGCTTCGGCAACGCCATGGCCGGTACCTTCGTGATGGTCGGCATCGCTGCGGCGATCGCCGTGCCGGTCGGCATCATGGCGGCGGTGTTCCTGGCCGAACTGGGTCCCGACAGCAAGCTGGCCAACGCCGCGCGTTTCGCGGCGAAGATGCTCACCGGGCTGCCGTCGATCCTGGCCGGGGTATTCGCCTATGCGCTGGTGGTGATGACGACCGGTACCTATTCGGCCCCTGCAGGCGGCGTGGCCCTGGCGGTGTTGATGCTGCCGATCGTGGTGCTGACCGCCGAAGAGTCGATGAAGATGGTGCCCAAGGTGATGAAGGACGCCGCCTATGGCATGGGCTGCACGCGCTCCCAGGTGATCTGGAAGATCATCCTGCCCACCGGCATGCCAGCGATTCTTACCGGGGTCATGCTCGCCGTGGCACGCGCCGCCGGGGAAACCGCGCCGCTGTTGTTCACCGCGCTGTTCAGCAACTACTGGATCTACCACGACGGCAGCCTGGCGGTCATGAACCCCACCGCTTCGCTGGCCGTGCTGATCTACAACTTTTCCGGCATGCCCTTCGACAACCAGTTGGAGCTCGCCTGGGCGGCCTCCCTCGTGTTGGTGATGATCGTGCTGTTTGTGAACATTGTCAGTCGTGTTTTCGGCAAGCCCAAGTTCTGAGAATGGGAGCACCTATATTGTGAGTGTACTATCCGTGCAAAAAGCCGTCCCGTTCGCGACCCAGGCACCTGTGGTCATGGACTGCAAGCTCGACAAGATTTTCTACGGCAACTTCATGGCCGTGCGTGACAGCCACGTGCCCATCGAGAAGAACAAGATCACCGGCTTCATCGGCCCCTCGGGCTGTGGCAAGAGCACCGTGCTGCGCAGTTTGAACCGCATGAACGACCTGGTGAAAGGCTTTCGCTTCGAAGGCCACGTGCACTTCCTGGGTCAGGACGTGTACGGCAAGGGCGTGGACCCGGTGGTGGTGCGCCGTTACATCGGCATGGTGTTCCAGCAGCCCAACCCGTTTTCCATGAGCATCTTCGACAACGTCGCCTTCGGCCTGCGGCTGAACCGCTACAAGGGCGACCTGGGCGATCGGGTCAAGCACGCGTTGCAGGGTGCCGCGCTGTGGGACGAGGTCAAGGACAAGCTCAAGGTCAGCGGCCTGTCGCTGTCCGGTGGCCAGCAACAGCGTCTGTGCATCGCCCGCGCCATTGCCACCGAGCCCGAGGTGCTGCTGCTCGACGAGCCGTGTTCGGCGCTCGATCCGATCGCCACGCGCCGGGTCGAGGAACTGATGGTGGAGCTCAAGAAGGATTACACCATCGCCCTGGTCACCCACAACATGCAGCAGGCCATCCGCGTCGCCGACACCACCGCGTTTTTCTCGGTGGACATCTCCCAGGGCACGCGCACTGGATACCTGGTGGAAATGGGCCCGACCGCGCAGATCTTCGAGAACCCGCGCGAACAGATGACCGGTGATTACATCAGCGGCAAGTTCAGCTGACCGATGGCAGGAAGCCCTCGTTTTGCCTCACTCCTCAAGGATTCAGGATCATTCATGTCGGTAACCCGTCGTCTTGATTTGGCCGCGATCGAACGAGCCCTGCGTGAAGTGCAGGGCCGCTTCGCCGAGCTCAGCAAGCACTTCACCGAGCAGCGTGATCCGTTGACCGACGAGGTGGTGGAGAACGTCCTGGCCGGCTACGCCCTGGTCGACGACTACGTGGCGCAGGGGGTGGACCTGTTCGATCTGCAACAGGTCAACCTCATGCTGGAGATCAACGCCACCGTGCTCTGCGGGCGTGATCCGGCGCGCCGCGTCGAGTTCGCCCAGCACCTGGCCGCCACGGAAGAGCATTTCTTCAACAATACCGAAGGCGGCATCAAGGACCTCTACAACTGGTACTGCACCTACCGCAGCGAGTCGGTCTGGAAGCGTGCTGCAGGCGTGTATGTGCGCATTCTGAGCAAGCCGCAGCTGTTCATCGAAGGCAACAACCGCACCGGCTCGCTGATCGTCAGCTACCTGCTGATCCGCGCAGGGCTACCACCTTTCGTGCTCTCGGTGGATAATGCGCCGGGCTATTTCAACCCCTCGTCGGTGATCCGCAATTCCGCCAAGCATGGCGTCAAGGCGCTTTACGAATTGCCCAAGATCAAGAAGAAGTACGCCGCCTTTCTCGAAGAACAGGCGCCGGACCCGAAAAAGTTCTTCCTCACTCACAAGCAGCTGGCGCTGCATGAGGGCAGGGGACGATGAATCCGACACTCGACAAACGTGGCTCAAACCGATGTGGCAAGCGATCACAGGTCTTATTCCGATGAATCCGTTCAACCGTCCGCGCGTGCGTATTTCATTCGACATCGACGACACCCTGGCATGCCTGCCCCGTCACAGCGAGGCCGAGCGCAGCTGGCTGCCAGGCTTCGTCCACCGCTGGCTGGGTGAGCCACTGCGTATCGGCACCCGCTCCTTGACCCGTGAACTGCGCCGTCAGGGTTGCAGCATCTGGGTGTACACCTCGTCGGGCCGCACGCCGGCCTACATCAAGCGCTGGCTGCTGTTGCACGGCATTCGGGTGGATGGCGTGGTCAACAGCGAGGTCCACAGCCGGGCCCTGGCCAGCCATGGCATGAGCCTGTCGCCGTCGAAGTTTCCGCCGGCCTTCGATATCGACCTGCACGTCGACGACTCCGAAGGCGTGGAAAGCGAGGGCCACGAGCACGGCTTTCGCGTGGTCGTGGTCCGTCCCGATGACGATCGCTGGACGCACCGCGTGCTGGATGCGGTGGCGGTGGTCCAGGCGCAATTGACGCGTCAGCAGCAGCCTGTACGCCAAGCCCAGCCGGTCCGCCAGCGCGTCCAGGTCTATTCCTGAAGCCCCAGCCTAGCCCTTCACCGATGATTCCTGCGGCCCGTAAAGACGGGTCGCAGCGAAGGCCTCCGGGTCTGTTTCCTGATACTTCTTCATGCGCCGCCACAGGGTCGTGGTGCTGATCTGCAACAGCCGCGCCGCCTGTTCGCGGTTGCCTCGCACGCTCTGCAACGTGTCGAGCAGCACCTGCTGCTCGCTGCGGGCAAGTCCAGGGGTGGCCGGGGCGGGCGGGGGCAAGTCTTCCAGTGCTTCTTCCACCCAGGCGCCGCTCATGTCGCGGCCCTGGCTCATGACCGCCAGACGTTCGACGATATTGCCCAGTTGACGAATGTTGCCCGGCCATTCGTGGGCGCTCAGCCGCGCCAGTAGCTGCGGCCCAGGGTGCGCAGCGGGGATGCCAGAGCTGGCCAGCAGGTGCGTGACCAGTTCCGGAATGTCCTGCCGGCGTTCGCGCAGGGCAGGCAGTTGCAGTTTGAGCACGCAGATGCGGTAGAAGAAGTCCTCGCGAAACAACCCCTGGGCCACCAACTGCGGCAGGCGTTTGTTGCTGGCGGTGATGATGCGAATGTCCACCGGTGTGACCTTGTCGTCGCCGATTCGCACCACCTTGCGCTCCTGCAGGGTGCGCAGCAGTTTGAGCTGGATCTCCGCCGATGTTTCGCTGATCTCGTCGAGAAAGATCGTGCCGGTGTGAGCCAGTTCGAACACGCCGGCCTTGCCCTCGGCCAGGGCACCGGTGAAAGCGCCTTTCACGTAGCCGAACAGCTCGCTCTCCAGCACGCCAGGCGCGAAGGCTGCGCAGTTGATCGCCACGAACGGGCCGTGGCGGCGTTTCGAGGCGTTGTGAATGCTCTGGGCGAACAGCTCTTTGCCGGTCCCGGTTTCGCCTTCGATCATCACCGTGCTGTCCACCGCAGCGAAGGTCTGCGCCAGCCGCTTGGCCTTGGCCAGTGCCGGACTGCTGCCGATGATCGAAGCGAAGGTGTTCTCGGCCACGTGCTGGCGCGCCAGTTGCCGGCGCATCTTCTGCTCGATGGCTTTGATTTCAGTCTGCTTCTGCAGGGTTGCGACGGCGCCGATCACCTGTTGGCCCAAGGTGATCGGCGCGATGCTCAGGGTCAGCGACAGGCGCCCCAGATTGATCAGGGCGCCACGCACCGCCTCGCCCTTGTCCAGCACACGGGCGAAGTAATCCTGGGGCAGCAGACCGGCCACCTTGTCGCCACAGCCTACGGCTCCCAGGTACTGTGTGGCGACATTGTTCATGTTGGTAATGACCCCGTCGCTGTCGATGCTGAAAATGCCTTCGGACACGCAATCGAGGATAGAGCGGATCATTTCGTAGCGGCCCTGCAGTTCCAGCCGTTTGTGCAGACGCTCCTGCTCGATGCGCAGCAGGTGCAGGGCTTCGTCGATGGCATCGACGGCGGCGTCGGCATCGGCCTCGGACATCACGTAGCGCAGGCCGCGTGCCCTGACCGCTGGCTCCAGCGACAGACCACCGATGGCCACTTCGATGCCTTCGGCCTGCAGACGGTCGAGTTGCAGGTCGGTGCTCTGGGCGCTGCCGAACGGGTCGATCGAGCAGATGGTCACCTCCGGCATGAAAGGCCGGGCCTTTTCCAGGATGGCGGCGTAACCGTCCGAAGTGGCGAGGAAGGCGATTCGCTGCGACACCTTCAGCGCCTGGTGGTAGGCATTGATGCAATCGAAAAAGGTATGACGCACCTCCACGATCGGCACCTGGAAGCGCTCGCGCAGCACGCTGGCGGTCTTGCCGCGGCTGATCAGCACACTGGCGCCCGCATCGAGCGCCTGTTGCGCCATCAGTACCGCCTGGTGCTGCGCGGCCTCCACCACGGCCACGGTCAGGCCGCGTCGTTCCAATACCTGGTTCATTACGGCGGTAAGGGTGGTGGAGGGGGAGATGACAGCCAGTTTGCCCTGCATGAGAGGCACCCTTCTTGTTGGAGTTGTCATGGATCGATGGCACGCATTGCACGTTAGGGGCTGATGAAAGCTTTTGCAATCAAGTGAAATTTTCCTGCACGCGAGCGAACTGACGTCCTGTATTTTCGCTGACCTTAACTCACTGATCCTGCTGGATAAAAACTCCACCAGCGAACGTTGGCACATGCCTTGCTCCCACTCCTTCAATAACAATACAAAGAAGGAACACACGGATGAAACTGGTCTTCATCGGGTTTGGCGAGGCCGCCTACCACCTGGCCACCGGTCTGCACACCCAAGCCGATCTGCAACTCGGCGCCTACGATGCCCACGCAGACGATCCCCAGCGCGGCGCGGCGATCCGCCAGCGCGCCGAGCACATCCGAGTCACGCTCTTCGACTCTCTGGAAAACGCCTGCCAAGGCGCTCGCTTCATCCTCTGTCTGACCAGCGCCAGCAGCGCCCTGGCAGTGGCCGAGCGCATCCTGCCGCTGCTCGTAGCCGGGCAAACCTATGTCGACATGAACTCGGCCGCGCCCACCGTCAAGCAGGCTATCGACGCATTGCCCAGGGCCGAAGGCGTGGCGTTCTGCGACGCCGCGGTCATGGGCACGGTGCCTGGCAACAATCACCGCGTGCCCATGTTGCTGGCAGGTGAGGGCGCATCGGTTTTTGCCGAAGCGTTCACGCCCTACGGCATGCGCCTGACCATGCTCGACGCGGAGGCGGGCGCCGCGTCGGCGATCAAGATGCTCAAAAGCGTGGTGATGAAAGGCCTGCCGCAACTGCTGATCGAAGCCTTTCAGGCGGGGGAGAAGTTCGGCGTGCTCGACACACTGGTCGAGTCGCTGGGCGAATCCCTCGATGGCAAGACCGTCGAGCAACTGGCCAACACCTTTACCGCCCGCACCCTGATCCACGCCAAGCGCCGCAGCGCCGAGATGGACGACGTGGTCGCCACCCTCGAAGACGCCGGGGTCGACGCCACCATGTCCCGGGCCAGCCATCGCCAGCTGGAAAAGCTCGCCGCCACCGACTGGCACACGCAACTGGGCGAGAACGGCAGCGAACTGGACTACCGCGCCGCCATTCGCCACCTGGTCAACCATCGCTGAGGACCACTCCATGAATACCGAACACTATCTGCCGCTGCCTGAACTGATCCCCCAAGACCTGCTCGACCGATTCCGCAAGCTCAGTCCCGCCCAGTTGTGCGATGGCATGGCCAAGCTGGGCATCGCCCGCAACGGCGCCATGGACGCCGACCTGATGCCGCTCGACGAGCGCAAGATCATGCTTGGCACCGCGTACACCGTCGACACCGAAGACGGCGACAACTTTCCGATTCACGTGGCCGTGTATCAAGGCCAGCCTGGTTACGTACTGGTGGTCGCCGGCAAGGGCTACCCGGGGCGGGCCTACATCGGCGACCTGATGGCGGGCGCTGCGCAGGCTGTCGGGCTCACCGGGCTGGTCATCGATGGCTGCGTGCGCGACAAGGTACCGCTCGCCGAGCTGGACATCCCTGTCTACGCCAAGGGCTTCATGCAGCGCAGTCCCGGCAAGCAGGGGCCCGGCAAGATCAACACCACCGTGACCTGCGCCGGTGTCGAGGTGGCAGCGGGCGATCTGGTGTTCGGCGATTACGACGGCGTTACCGTGGTGCCGCGGGCACGCCTGTTGGAAGTGCTCGAAGCATCGGAAAAGAAGAGCGCCTACGAAGAGCAGCGCCGCGAAGTGATCGACCACTACGTGCGCTGCCGCGACGGCGGCGAGCCGCTGCCTGAGCTGGCACCCGACTGGGTCACCCAATTGCTGCAGGGCCGCTGAAGACCGACAGGCTCGGCGGCCAAAGCCGGGCCTGCGCAACAGACGCTGCTTCTCACGATAAAAATAATAGGTGGAGACGTTCGGATGCTGACCATTCTGGGCTATACGTTGATCACGTCGTTCCTGCTGCTGGTGATCAAGCAGAAACTTTCGCCCTTCACTGGCTTGATCGTCGTGTCACTGGCGGTCGGAGTGCTGGTGTGCCTGCTCAGCGGTGTGCCGCTGGAGATGATCATCAAGTGGATCAGGGAGGGCCTGTTCTATTCCCAGGGCGCAGACGGCAAAGTCTCTCTGGGCACCGTGAACCCGACAGTGATGATTCTGTTCGCCGTACTGTATTTCAGCCTGATGATGAACGTGGGGCTGTTCGACCCGCTGTGCACCTACCTGATCCGCAAGGCCAACGGCGACCCGCTGAAGATCATCCTGGTGACGGCATTCACCTCCTCGGTGGTGACCCTGGACGGTGACGGCACCACCACCATCCTGATCATCACCACCGCGTTCCTGCCGCTGTACAAGCAGATGGGCATGAAGCTGTCCAACCTGGCCATGCTGATCATCCTGCCGTGCGGGCTGGGCAACTGCCTGCCCTGGGGCGGCCCGTTGGCACGGGCAGCGGCGGTGCTGAACCTTGAGGTCAACACGCTGTTCGTGGCGATCCTGCCGATTCTGGGGGTGTCGTTCATCTACGTGTTCGGCATGGCGTATCTGATGGGCATCAAGGAGCGCAAGCGCCTGGGCTTCGTTGCCGGTGAAAAGGTCATTGTCACCGCCGAGCAGATCGCCGACATGGTCACGGTCATCGAAGACCACGACAAGGAACTGAAGCGGCCCAAGCTGTTTCTGTTCAACCTGGCACTGACGGTAGCCATGCTGGTGATCCTCATCGCCGGCTGGGCCAGTGGCGCGGTGGTGTTCATGCTGGGCACGGCGCTGGCACTGACCGTCAATTACACCGCGGTAGAGCAGCGCGAGCGCATCACCGCGAACGGCGGCGATGCCGTGGCGGTGGCATCGATCATTCTGGCGGCGGGCTGCTTTCTCGGCATATTCAACGGCAGCGGCATGGCCGGCGCGGTGGCTGAGCACATGGCCAGCCTGATTCCCGAGTCGATGGGCAGCCACACGGCGCTGATCTTCGCTTTCCTCGGCGCGCTGGCCTGCTACGCACTGCCGGTGGACGCCTACTATTTCGGCATCCTGCCGGTGGTCGCGCCGATCGCGTACAGCTTCGGCATCACCCCCACCGAAATCGGCGTCGCTTCGTTCATGGGCCAGGCGCTGCGCTACGCCAGCCCGACCGTGGCCTGGCTGTTCCTGCTGATGAACCGCACCGAGATGACCTTCGGTGAATACCAGAAGGAGTTCTTCAAGTGGTCGCTGCCGATGTTCGGGATTTTTCTGGTCACGGCAATCGTGACCGGTGAACTGCCCATTGGTTGAGCTCAGTGGTTGGCGTTCATCGTGCCTGCGGTGAATTCCGATCAAACGGCCGAGGGGCGAGCCGGTCTATCCCTGTACAGCAAGTGCAGGGATACCCCCTGCGCCATCGTCGAGGGCAAAACGTGAACCCCGTATTCTAATTGACTGAAGCCGCCGACGCGCTGGGCTGCTGATAGACGGCGTCGGCGGCTTCGCGGGCCCCGCCCCCGCCGACGGGTATCAGGCGCCCACCCGGTGGGGCGG